>NZ_JAQUHV010000001.1:300000-595634 GCF_028681615.1 Sulfuricurvum sp. | reverse complement strand
ACTGAAGCTCGTGCTCGTCGTAACCATGTTACAGAGACTGAAAAACGTAAACAGTTCAAAATCAGCGCTCGCAAAAAGATGTTAAAACGTTTGTATATGATGCGACGTTACGAATCTCGCCTGTAATCCCGTGCGCTTCGGCGCTTGGGTTACACCCTCTCAACTTCTTCAACTTTTTCCTCTATAACAAAACCTTTACTAACCCTGTGATAAACTTAGTGCAATAATTTCTGCACAAGGCTACATCCATGCTCTTTAGCGCACCTCTTAAAAATAATTCCAAAAAAATCATGTTGTTAGGCTCCGGCGAACTCGGAAAAGAAGTGGCGATTGAGGCACAGCGTCTCGGTATTGAAGTAATCGCAGTCGACCGTTATTCACATGCTCCTGCACACCTCGTCGCAAATCGCTCTCACGTAGTGAACATGCAAGACAAAGAAGCCGTATTAAAAATAATCCGTAAAGAGAAACCCGATTACATCTTGCCTGAAATCGAAGCGATCAGTATCGATGCACTGTTCGCGGCAGAAGCGGAAGGGTTTTGTGTTATCCCTAATGCCGAAGCAGTCAACAAAACGATGAACCGCAAAAATATCCGCCGTTTTGCCGCGGAGGAGTTAGGGCTTAAAACAAGCCGTTATCATTTCGTGAGTACTTATGAGGATATGTGCAGCGCGGCGGAAGATGTCGGATTCCCGTGCGTTATCAAACCGGTTATGAGCTCTTCCGGACATGGACAGAGTATCGCACGAAGCCCTTTTGATCTGGAACAGTCGTGGGAAATCGCCAAAGAAGCACGCGGTGATGCGAGTGAGCTGATCGTTGAGGAGTTTATCCGCTTTGATTACGAGATCACGTTGCTAACGGCTCGTAACGGAGTGGAAACGGTATTTTGTGAGCCGATCGGACATATTCAAAAAGACGGCGATTATATCTACAGCTGGCAGCCGATGGAAATGTCCAAAAAAGCCCTCAAACGTTCTCAAAAAATAGCGAAGACTATTACCGACGGATTGGGCGGAAAAGGGTTGTTCGGCGTTGAGCTGTTTGTAGCTGGTGATGAGGTCTATTTCAGTGAAGTGAGTCCTCGTCCGCATGATACGGGGATGGTGACGCTGATCACCCAAAGCCAAAGCGAATTTGCCCTCCACGTTCGTGCGGTATTTGGTCTTCCTCTCGGATTTACCTTCTACGGTGACGGTGCAAGTGCGGCATTTAAATCAAGTGTCGAATCCCATACGCCGGTG
Organism: Sulfuricurvum sp.; assembly: GCF_028681615.1. Taxonomy (NCBI): domain Bacteria; kingdom Pseudomonadati; phylum Campylobacterota; class Epsilonproteobacteria; order Campylobacterales; family Sulfurimonadaceae; genus Sulfuricurvum; species Sulfuricurvum sp. The sequence goes on along the minus strand of NZ_JAQUHV010000001.1, from coordinate 594,387 downwards.
ATCGATGTCGCAGACGAGCTGTTTGATAATAACAGTTTTGTCCGTGTGTTCGGAAAGCCGGAAGCCCATGTCGGACGACGTATGGCGGTTGTTCTTGTCTTTGATAAAGTGAACAAAGCGCTCAAAAAAGCGAAAAAACTGATCAAAGGGATCAAAGACGCATGAGAATTGTCCTTCTTGATACGCTAACTTTCGGTGATACTTCGTTAGAAGGATTTAAAGAGTTAGGTGATGTAACCGCTTATGAGATGACATCCGCAGACGAAACAGCAGAACGTGTTCGCAATGCGGAAGTAATCGTTACGAATAAAGTGGTGATTAACGATGCCGTGATGGAGTCTGCCCCGAATCTCAAACTCATTTGTGTCGCGGCGACTGGGATGAATAACATCGATCATGATGCGGCGGCACGTCGCGGGATTGTCGTCAAAAACGTGGCGGGCTATTCGACCGATGCCGTTGTTCAGCATACTTTTTCGATGCTTTTTTACCTGATGGGTCATTCCCGTTATTATGATGAGTACGTTAAAAGCGGTGAGTGGCAGCGCGAAGCGGTATTTGCCCATATCGGCCCATCGTTTAGTGAATTGCGCGGCAAAACATGGGGTATTATCGGACTCGGTGAGATCGGACGTTCCGTAGCAAATATAGCGCGTGTATTTGGGGCTAACGTCTGTTATTACTCGACGTCGGGTAAAAATGAGAACGACGAGTATGAAAAAACGACCCTCAGCCGTCTGATCGAAAACAGCGATGTTATTTCGATTCATGCGCCGCTCAATGCAATGACGGAGAATTTGATTTCGCATTCGGAATTGCTCCAGATGAAAGACGGTGCGGTTTTGCTGAATCTCGGTCGCGGAGGGATTGTCGACGAAGATGCCCTCTCGGTCATTATCGATGTGAAACCGATTTTCATCGGTTTGGATGTCTTAGCGAAAGAGCCGATGAAAACGCCTCACCCTCTGTTAGCGATTAAACATCCCGAACGTCTCTACATTACCCCTCATATCGCATGGACATCCCGCGAAGCGCGTGAGCGTCTGATCGCTGCGACGATTGAAAACATCAAAACATTTGCAATAGTGTAGGCAATACGAAAGCGATCCCCAAAAATACGACGGAGGTCGTAAACACCTCGACCGTAACGGTGCGTGGAGCGCAATGATAGAGCGATGCGAGATTTACGTTGGCGACTGCCAGCGGAACGATCAGCTCCAAAAACAGTATCCCCTTCACGATCGGATCCATATCGACATAGTGCAATACCGTAAACGCTATCAACGGTATAAGGATGAATTTTGTCCCGTTGACCCATGCGGTGAGCCGTAAATTGATTTCTCCCAGCTTGATACCGTAGAGATAAATCCCAAACAATACCAGCTGCATGGTCATAGAAGCATACGCCCCCATCATGAGTGTTTTATCCACCGCAGGGCTGGGAACATATCCGACGAGATTGAGGGCAATGGCGATCATCGCCGCCCAGAGAACGGGAAGTTTGAGAATATTCATGAGCGAATCGCGCACACTGAATTCACCGCGAGAGTAATAAAAAACGCCGATGGTATAAACGACGAATACATTGACGAGATTGATAAGGGTGAGATAAGGGACGCTCATCTCGCCAAACAGTGCGATTCCCAGAGGAATCCCCAAATTGCCCGTATTTCCGATCAGTGCCGCTACGGTAGCAATAGAGCGCTCTTTAGGATTGTGGAAAAGGAGATTGGCGAGGGGAATCATCAGCAATAGCGCTAAAAGGGATATCCCCAGATAAAGAGACGGGGCGAAAAGGAGTTCGGTATCGATAGGGCGTTTGAGGAGTCCCCAAAAGGTGAGAAAAATCTGCAAAAAATAGACGCTGAGCAAGGTTATGGTGCGGTCGTCGATCTTTTCTTTGAATGCGTATTTGGCACCGAATCCGACAGCGATAAAGAGGTAAATACCCAGAATGGAGAATAAAGTTTGCATTGTCACTTTGATGTTAAACGCATAGGGAGCAAAGCCCCCTATGCTACGCTAGCCGCTATGGCACTAAAGCTTCCCTCTACCGAGGCAGAATTTCTGAATGCTATTCTATCCTAAAAATTAGTCAATCTTTTTGAGTGAGAGCTAACAATCTATGGGATACAATCGCGATTATAAGGAGTCATACAATGGCAAAAGTATTGATAATCGGCAGTGGCGGTGCGGGATTGGTGAGTGCGCTCTCAGCACACGAATCAGGCGCAGAGGTGGTTGTCGTCTCTAAAACCCTCCCGACACGTTCTCAAACTTCGATGGCACAAGGGGGGATGAACGCTGTTTTAGGAAGCGAAGATACAATTTCCGCTCATATCGAAGATACGCTGCGTTCGTCCGCCGGACTGGGAGATGAAAAGCGGATTGCATTTATGTGTGAAAAAGCGCCGGAAGCGATCGAGTGGTGTAACCGTATCGGGTTACCGTTCAGCCGTGACGAAGAGGGGCAAATTGCCCGTCGGCGTTTGGGCGGAGCGAGTGCACCGCGTGCCTGTTATGCACAGGATTACACGGGATTGAAGCTATTGCATACCCTCTTTGATCAGTGCTTGAAAGCCGGTATCGTGTTTAAAAATGAGCGCTTTTTACTGAACCTGATCGTAGATGAAGAGACTAACCGTGTGTTAGGGGCGACATTCTTGCATATAGAGACGGGTGAAGTCGAAGAGATTCGTGCCGATGCGGTGATTATGGCGAGCGGCGGATACGGGGCGCTTTACGGCAAACACTCTACGAACTCCGTGCAGGCAACGGGCGACGGACTTGCAGCGGCGGTACGCGCCGGTGCAAGACTCGCCGATATGGAGTTTATCCAGTTTCACCCTACGGCACTGAAAGGTTCCTCAATTTTGATTTCTGAGAGTGCAAGGGGAGCGGGGGGATATTTAGTAGATGCAGAGGGGGATCGCTTTACCGATGAACTGGCACCGCGTGATGTCGTTGCTCGAGCAATCCATGACGAGATGAACAAAAGCGGAGCGGTTTATCTCGACATCCGCCATTTAGGGGAACATTTTATCGATCATGAACTTCCCCAAGAGCGTAAACTGGCACAGATATACGAAGGGATCGATCCGGTACATGATCTGATCCCGATCAAACCCGCCGCCCATTACAGCATGGGGGGAATCGAAGTCAATGAAGCGTGCATGAGCAGTGTTTCAGGACTGTTTGCCGTCGGAGAGTGTGCTAACCATAAAACACACGGCGCTAACCGTTTGGGAGGTAATTCACTTCTTGAACTCGTCGTATACGGGCGCCATTGCGGGGTAGAAGCCGTTAAGTATACGCTAAAACATCCTGTTCCCGAAACACCAAACCTGCAGTTAGCGAAAGACACCAACTTTATCCGCGGAGTAATGTACTTTACCAATCAAATTGACTTTTACCAAAAACAGGAGATGCTTGCCAATATCTTCTATAACAACGTCGGTTTGGTGCGGGATGATATGGGACTTAAAGCAGTGTTAGGGGCGATTCGTCAAATGCAAAAAGAACTCCCTTTTATGGGACCTCGCGATAAATCGAAAATCTGCAATACCAATCTGGTCGAATTTATCGAATTCGGAAATAAGATCGAGTTGGCGGAGATGATCGTAGTCAGTGCAATCAGCCGGGTTGAGAGTCGCGGTGCACACTATCGTATCGATGCCCCTGCGCGAAACGATCGGATGTTCGGAGCTCACACAATCACATGGAAAGAGGATGGAGTGCTATGCGCGGATTTTTTACTATAAATACGCCATATGAGCAAAGCCCATATGGCTACGTTAACACTGGGTTTACTTCGGCAGTAAGCCCAACGCATACGCGTTTTGAGGATCATAAAATTATTGTCATCTTTTCAGAAGATGGCGCATGGGATGATGAACAAGATTCGGATCAGGAAGGGTGCTGCGAAGATCCTTATGATGATGATGAAGAAGATGAAGAACGGGAGTGGTGTGACTGATGGAAATTAAAATAGTACGCGGCAGTGAGACACAAAGCTATAACGTCGAGTTAGAAAACGTTACCCTTTTGAGTATCCTCAATCATATCAAAACCAAAATCGATCCGACTCTGACCTATTCACATGGATGCCGCAGCGGCGTGTGCGGAAGCTGTGCGGTTCGTGTCAATGGGCGTGAGCAGTTGATGTGTGAATATAAGCCGAGTGAAGGGGATGTGGTTGAACCGATCCGTAATACCCGTGTGGTTCGGGATTTGGTTGTTGACTCCGGTATGGTTGAGCGTTTTAACCGAGTCGCTAACACATGGAGCGAAGGCTCACGTGAGGGAGCGGTGAGCGAAGAAGATGCGAGCCATATCGAAACGCAGAGCGACTGTATCCTATGTACCTCATGTTACAGTGCCTGTCCGGTATACGCGGTCAATCCTGATTTTATCGGTCCGTATGCGCTTACCCGTGTGTGGCGTTATGTCAACGATTCCCGCGAGGAAAGCAGCGCTGATAAAATCGCGGCGGTTCAGACGAACGGAATTTGGGACTGTACTCTCTGCGGCGAATGTGTCCCTGTGTGTCCTCAAAATATCGCCCCGAAACAAGACATTACGATGCTGCGGATGAAAAGTGCGATGTTGGGATATCAAGATCCCAATGCAGCAATGGCATTCGGAGGGGGACTTGATTTCGGAAGCCCCATGTTTTGACCCTCCGTTCGTGGTGAGGTCGTCGAACCATGAACTTACCCTTCGACAGGCTCAGGTCGAACGAAAGCGGGTTTTTAAAACATTAAGGTTTTAGTGTGTTATACTAACTGTTATAAAAAAAAGTTTTTTTAGGATAGTAGTATGGCATCAGAACACTCTCTCGATATCTCCGCAAAAATTGACCTGCAAGCATTCAAAGACGCGATTGCCCAAGCTGAAAAAGAGGCAATCGGCCGATACGATTTCAAGGGGATTACCTACGAAATCAACTACCGTGAAAAAGAGAAACAGCTCATTCTTCTCGCCTCCAGTGATAATAAACTCGATGCACTCAAAGATATTGTTATCGGAAAACTCATCAAACGCGGGCTCTCTTCCAAGGCACTCGAGGAATTGAAAACGGAAGATGCAAGTGGAGGAGCGCGAAAAGCGACCTATAAAATCGTTGATAGCATTGAGACGAAAGAAGCTAAAAAGATTATTGCAGAGATTAAAAATCTTAAAACAAAAGCAAGTGCCGCGATTGAGGGCGATTATATCCGCGTTAAATCCAAACAGATTGATGAACTTCAAAAGATTATGGCACATATCAAATCGCTTGAGTGGGATGCCCCTCTTGTATTTGAAAATTTCCGTTAAAGAGTTCAAATGAACAAAAAACGGTATAAAGCGATCGATAAGCGGCTCATAACAGAGGGCTCACAGATTAGTTTTAACCTTTTTTTGACCAATGAAACCAAGAGCGCGATGAGCCTTTTTCTCCAAAGCGATACGGCGGTGGATGGTAATGCCAAGGTCAAGTTACGAGAAATCGAGACGTTGTATGTCAGTGAAGAAGATGAAGAGCGTTATAACGAGTATGTTGCCATGCATCTTCAAAGTATTGCCAAAAGCAGTGATATACCTACCGAACAAAAAGCCCGTTTGGTCTATCAAAAGGCGACGGAAGCGATTGATGCGATGTTTAAAAATCCAGAATCCTTGGAAAATGTCAAAAACGCACAACCTGTGGTGAATAGTTTTATCGATATCATTTTGCACGATCACAGCGCAGTTGAATCATTGATGAAAATTACCGCACATGATTACTATACCCATACCCACTCCATTAACGTAAGCATTTATACCCTGAGTCTGGGTTCCTATCTCGGAATAGAAGGGAAAGATTTGGAAGTGCTGGGGATGGCGGCAATTTTGCACGATTTGGGTAAAAGCAAAATCGATTACGAGATTATCAATAAAAACGGCAAATTGACTGACGATGAATTCACGCAAATGAAGAAACATCCGGCATTGGGACATGAAATTGCCTTGAAGTTGGGGATTAGCGATGAGCGTATTTTAAGCGGTATTCGCCACCATCATGAAAAAATGGAGGGAGGCGGATATCCGGATAACCTAAAGGGAGATCAAATAAGCCAGTTTGCCCGTATTATCGGAGCATGCGATGTTTTTGATGCCCTTTCTACAAAACGCTCGTATAAAGATCCGATGAGTTCTTTTGAGTCTCTTCTGTTGATGAAACAGCAGATGGCAGGTCATTTGGATATGGGTATGGTAGATACGTTTATTAAAATGTTACGAAAACAAGGGCAAGGAAAATCATGAAAAAAATGACGATAGCCGATGCGGCGGAGTATTTCAAAGTTTCCAAAGAGGCGATCCATAATCGGATACGTCGCGGCAGCTTGGATTGTATTGTCGATAACGGGGTGAAATATGTTGCCGTTGAAACGGCCAAAAGTAACGCCGGAACTAACATTGTGAGTGATAGCCGTTATACGCAATACATCGAACAAGAGAATGAACGGCTTCGTGAAAAGGTGGACAGTCTCGAAAAAGAGACGAGCCGATTGCGCGATCAACGTGAACAGATGCTGATCGACGAACGGGTCAAGGTTGAGCAGATTTACAAAGAACGCGACGCACAGCTGCGCAGTGTATTGCATGTCGTCGCAACGAAATTTCTTTCCCATGTCAATACCGATACGGTCATGCAAGAGGGGATGACGGTTGATGCTATCAATGCCGATATTGTTGATTCCGAAATAGAGGAGTGGATTTCCCTCAAATCGTTTTTAAAACTCAAACGGGTTAAAGACAAAGAGAAAAAACAGATTAAACGAGGATTTGAAACCGCTTTAAAAAACGGCGACGAACGGCTTATACCCCGTGGCGATAAAATCTTTTTGAACCCTTCAAAATTTGATTATTCGGATTTGCTTGAGTAATTGTAGATTTTTATGAAACAGATTCGTATTGACAAACGGATATATGTTAAAGAATCTGTTGAGTTTGTACGAATTGAAAAATGGTTATTGGATGTTGGGGATGTACTGTCCTGCGATATCTACTGTGATATAGACCCCGAAGAGACAAAAGAACTTTTTCTTCCTAGAGAGCATCCGGTAGATCCACAGATTAAAATGCGGATCGATGAGACGGAATATTTGTATATACTTCAAGAAGACTTATCGACCTATTACCATTTTGTAGACACTATTATCCAGGCTGTGGCGCGGGATGAACACATTGCGATTACGAAAAAAGCAGCGGTTATTTATCGTCAGGCTTCCGAAATACTCGATGAAATGTTTGACAATCCTGAAGCTCTAGAAAATGTTCCTAAATCGAAAAAAGTTGTCAATAAGTTTGTCGATACGATCTTCAGTGATAGTCATGCTATTGAATCGTTGATTAAAATTACGGCATACGATTATTATACGCATACCCACTCCATTAATGTTTGTGTGTATGCCCTGAGCCTAGGGACGTATTTGAAATTATCGACGGGTGCACTCGAGGAGTTGGGCATGTCCGCATTGCTTCACGACTTGGGCAAAAGTAAGGTGAACACCGCCATTACGAATAAAAACGGCAGCCTAACCCATGATGAGTTTGAGCAGATGAAACAGCATCCTGTTTATGGATATCAAATAGCCCTTAAAATTGGAATAAGCGATACCCGAATATTGGATGGAATACGACACCATCATGAAAAGCTTGACGGTAGCGGCTATCCTGATGCGATCTCCGGAAAGAAGATTACATTATTTGCAAGAATTATCGGTGTATGCGATGTTTTTGATGCTCTATCGACGAAGCGCTCTTACAAAGATCGGTTGAAGTCGTATGATTCTCTCAAGCTGATGAAAGAGACAATGGCAGAACATCTCGATATCACGATTGTGGACGCTTTTATACGAATGCAACGGCATGATCAGCTTTTATGAAATCCCCGTCTTTTTTCCTCTTTAAAAGAACGCGGTGCCCTGTTGTTGACACCGCTTTTCGCGCGATTGAGATTGTTAAAACAACTTTGACAGATGGCAAACTCGCTGTTTGGAGCTAACGGTTTTCCGCACGTTTTACATCGCGGTACGAAATGGCTTTGCTGGAGCGAGTTTTCAATAAACCGGTTAAGCTCTCCTCTGAATGTTCGTGCTTTTTCGGCATCTACGAAATATTCTCCCATCCGATACGACAGCCACAAATATAACGATATCTCTTTGATACGGTCTTCCGCTTCTTGGAGCTCTTCCATCGAGAGGGCATAATTTCCCAAACGCTGCGGGGGAATATAGGCGATTGGTTTTTTCTGCTCCAATGCCCGTACATACCGCTCAAATGATGCCATTACCAGAGGTGATGAGGTCGACAGTGGTGCAGTCGCAAGGGTGTATTTGGTACGCATATCGAGGTCATAGTTGTCGATTATAGCGGAAGCTTCCTGCATCGATTCGAGATTTGCGGCACGAAACGGCCCTTCGAATTTCATATTCTCCACAAAAAAGTTGACGATATTGGAGAGAGATTTCTCTTCCAAAATAGTGGAGACAAGCATGATGTGATCAAAATTTGCCATGACGTTAAACGGCAGGGCTATCGGTTCGATCGGCTTGGTAAACAAGGTTGAAATGATTTTGAGTACATCGCCGGTAAGCGCTCCGACGTACCCTTTTTCACTCAATCCGTAGCGTCCGGCGCGCCCGGAAATTTGGCGGACTTCGGTCGATGTTAGATTACGCTGGTTTTGTCCGTCGAATTTATCGGCCTTGGAAAAAAGGAGTGTTTTGATGGGAAGATTGAGCCCCATACTGATCGCATCGGTAGCCACGAGGATGTCGGTCTCCCCCTCGCGGAAACGGCGTGCTTCTTCGCGGCGTACTTCAGGGCTTAGATTTCCGTAAATGACGCTTGTGCGGTACGTTTTGGAGAGCTGTTGTTTGAGCCTGAGGGCATTGGAACGGGTAAACGCGATAACGGCACTTTGAGGCTGTATTGCATCGATAGGGGTAGGTGATTTGAGTAACTCGAGAGGGTTTTTACGCTCAAACTCGATGATTTCCAACGGTTCACCCAAATATTCCGCCAAAGCGGTGATCGCTTCGCGTGCATTGGGGGAGCCGGTCATGATCACTGTTTTGGCCGGAGCACCGATAATGGCATTTGCCCATGCCCAACCGCGGTCTCGGTCATCGATCATCTGTACCTCATCGATGACACAGCAATCAACTTCTACTTCAAAATTCAGCATCTCGATCGTAGAGCTGATATGGGTGGCGTCTTCATCGAGGAGCTGTTCTTCACCTGTGATGAGCGAAGCGCTGACACCGTCATCCCGTAGACTCTCGTAACCTTCGAGTGCTAACAAACGCAACGGTGCGAGATAGTATCCCGTCCCCGCCTTTTTAAGGTGTTGAAATGCCGTATAGGTTTTACCGCTGTTAGTTGGGCCGGTATGAAAGATGAGCCGCCGACGAAGAGAACGTGCCAGCGGGAAGAGGTTTTTAAAATCACGAACCGTTCGGGCGAGAAGCGCTTGCCGCTGACGTTTGAGCAGTTCGTTCGCGATACGTTGATCAAAAGCAAAAAGGACCCGACGCGACGTTTTGGAACTGATATGCGGGGTAAGTGTCAGATACGGCAGAAGCAGCTCATACACAACATCATAAAGCACCTCGTCACTCATCTCCAAAAGTTTCGAACGGGTACGGCATTCTTCTACCAGATGCTCCAATTCCCCTAAAAAAGCTCTCTCTTCGTGGAGGCTTTGTTCTTCTACCATCGAAGTGATTGCGAGATCTTCTTCGTTCCAAATTTGACGGCTCAGCTCTGCGCCATCCAAATGAAGCGATAGGGTATATTCCAACGGCTCACTTCGATACGGAAGGATAAGCTGTTTATCAATCTCGACGATCAGGTCATCCGAATTAACCGATGTGAGGGGAATGTGTAAATAACGGGTCAAAACATCCCGTAAAATTTCGGTACTGAGTGCCCCGTAGGTTTGGACAGAAGGGGGGGCGCTTTTGAGCGTCGAAATGATTTGTTCTTTGGTGAGGTAGCGGTGGGCACTAAGATTGAGCGACGATAAAAACAGATCGGTTTGTTCTTGTTTTTGATGTGTTAGTGCTGTTTTAAGTTCGGTTATCTCGGGAACCAATGCTTCTAATGACTCTTCATGAAGCCGTTTTTCATTAAGCGGCGGAGTTTTGAGAATAAGGATTTTCGTAAAGGTATCCGTATCTATCCGATAGGTGACAGGGGCATAATATTCGAAAGAATCGTCGAAATTAAACTTTCCTTCCAGCGCTTTTTCGAGAAGTTCCCGTTTTCCGGTATAACGGATATACTCGAGTTTGGCCGCAATCTTGTCCGGCGTGATCTTGCGGGTACGGATATCGATAAAAGAGGCATGCAATTTCCGGCGTTCATCCGGAGTGATATCAAACCCCTCCAAGAGTTCATCGATTTTTTCTTCCCGCTCGTGCGGTTTTTCTTTGGGTTTCGGGTTGGGATAGACTTTTCCTTCGTTACGGAAAAAATCGACGATGAGAGCACGATTTTCGGTTTCCCCCTCCGACCATAAACGGCGGAAGCTCTTTACCAAGGTCGCTTTATCGGTTGTACCGTTAAATATTCCCAGCGTATGGGCGAGGGCGATCAGCGATTCGGTCGGAACCCTCTCTATCCCCTCGTCAAATCCTTCATCGCCGAAAAAATGGCGAATGGATTGGTTGAGTTTGATCATTTTTTTCTTTTTCTTTGCCATGACGTAAGTGTAGCCTAAAATCCTAAGGCTAACGTATTTTTTATTTTGATAAACTTTCGCAAAATAATACGTGGGATAAGCCGATGGTCGATCTGAATGTTGATGAATGGACGCAGGAAGAATTTTTACGTAATAAAAAAGAGCTCGAAGCAAACGGGGTGAAAGTTCTTTTGATCGATACAATTTTAAACCCGATCAGCGGGACGGATACGGTAACGTACAGTCCCCCTCTCTTGCGCTCGGAACCTGCGGGGAGCGTATTTGTATTTTACTGCGATACAGGGAAAGCCTCCAAAGAACGCTTAGGAGAGTTTAGAGCCAAATTTCCGGATCATGTGTGTATCAGTTTGCGTGGAGGACGGGGCTATTGGCGCAAGAATTTACGGGTATAACGCAGGCGTGTGAGGCATTTATCCGCTCTATTCAAGAAGGGCGGTATTATGACGCACATGAGGACTTAGAGTATATATGGTACGTACGCCGTTTTGAGGACAATGACGAAGTCCGGCTTTGGAAGGGATTTATCAATGCGGCGGTCAGTTTTGAGCTTATGAAACGAGGACGTCCGAAGCCATCTGAAACCGCTTGGAAGACATATCTCAAATATTCCCCTTTTTTAGAGACACTTGTTACTCCGCATAAAGAACACTACGTTAGAATAACACAAATATTAGAACGACAGCGAGGTGAATTATGTCCGAGTTTTTAGAGGCAATGGCATTCCGACATGCGTGTAAACAGTTTGATACCGAAAAACAGATCCCTTCCGAGCACTTTGAGTCTATATTGGAAGTCGCTCGTACTTCCCCCTCTTCGTTCGGAATGGAGCCGTGGCGATTGATCGTGGTTCGAAAGCCAAATCTGCGCAAAGCGCTTAAAAGTGCTTGTTGGAATCAAAACCAGATTACGGATTGTTCGGAACTGGTGATACTCACCACTGATAACGACACAGTGCGTAGCGGAACCTCCTATGTCCGTAAAATGTTTGAGCGTCGGGGACTAAGTGCTGAAGCCGTCGACACCTATATGGGCGTCTATAAAAATTATTTAGAGCCGATCGAATGCGATGAAGTGCTGCTCGAAAACTGGACGGCGAAACAGTGTTATATCGCTTTGGCAAACATGATGACCTATGCCGCGACACTGAAAATCGATAGCTGTCCGATCGAGGGCTTCGATAAGGAAGAAGTCGAAGCGATTTTGGACCTCGAATACGGCCATAGCGTAGCCGTTATCTGCGCGTTCGGATACCGGGTAAATCCGCAAAGTGAACAAAAACGGCTCGAACTGAAACAGATTGTTGAGTATCGTTAAAAAGGGAACCTATGTTACAAAAAATCGAACATGTGGAAAGCAAAGTAACCCACTATACCGATCTGGCAATGAATTATGCCACCGAATACGGGCTCAAAATTCTGGGCTCCCTTCTTATTTTCTTTATCGGAAAGTGGATTATCCGTAAACTGGTTATGCTGATGCGCAAAGGGATGGAACGTGCCAATGTCGATCCGACATTGATTTCATTTGCATACAACGCAATATATGTCGCAGCAATCGTTGTGATCCTTATAGCGGCGATCAGCAATCTGGGAGTAGAGACGACGTCGTTTGTAGCAATATTCGGAGCCGCGGGGTTGGCGATCGGATTGGCGCTCAAAGATACCCTTGCGAATGTCGGTGCGGCAGTATTGATTATCTTTTTCCGTCCGTTTAAAGTAGGGGATTTCATTGAAGTATCAAGTGTTATGGGAACGGTCAAATCGATCAATCTCTTTTCGACAACGCTTACGACGGTGGATAACCGATCCATCATTATCCCCAACGGGGCGTTGATTGCCGGGAATATTATCAACTATACGGGTAATGAAACACGTCGTATCGATATGGTATTTGACATTGATTACAAGGACGACTTAAAATTGGCCAAAGAGGTCATTATGGGTGTTCTTCTCTCAAATCCAAAAGTATTGGCTGAGCCAGCTCCAGTTGTTGCAGTGGGGGCATTAGCCCAAAATTCGGTTCAGATTTTGGCACGTCCTTGGGTTTCGGTAGAAAATTACTGGGATGGAATGTTTGAAATGACCGAAGCGGTGAAATTGGAATTTGATAAACACGGTATATCGATTCCGTTCCCACAAATGGATTTGCATCTAAAACAAAAAGAGAGTTGATTAGCGATTGCTGATTTTAAAAGCGATTGCGGCGCCCAGTGCTGCAATCGATCCTCCCACAAATAATAATGCAGGTGTATATTGATACAGTATACCTGCCCCAACAGCCCCGATAAATCCGCCTAAACCGTATGAGATCCCAAAGAAAAACTGCTGGGCGAGACGGCGTGCTTTATAGAGATGAAAGAGCATTCCGATTGCCGATGAGTGAAACAGAGCGAAGCTAAACGCATGAAGACTTTGGGCCGCAAACAAGAGAGGTGTGGATTCGGGGAAGAGGGCGACGATCAGCCAACGCAGTGCGGTGACAAACGCCGTTAGCTGGAGAAGCCGTCCCAAATTGCCGCGAAGAAGCGGTCCTTGAAAATAAAACATTGCGATTTCAGCAATAACCCCGAAACTCCATAGCCAAACGGTCGTGTCCAAAGAGACACCGTGGTCGGTCGCATAGATCGTAAAGAAGTTGTAAAACGGCCCAAAGCTCACCTGCATAAGGAAAAATCCGATCCACAAAGGGATGTGCCCGAAAATGGAGAAAGTGCATCCCTCTTCTTTGGAGGCACATTCGCCGGTAGGGGTATGTACTTGTTTTATTCCGATCAAGGCACCGAAGGAAAGGGTGAGACTTGCCATTGCAATTAAAAAATCGATCCCGATATAGGGTGCTGTCAGGAATTTAACCAACACTAATGCGACCGCAATAAAGCCGAGTGAACCAAAGAGGCGGATACGTCCGTAACGCTCTTTTCCGATATGCTCGAGGGCGATTACTTCGACATAGGGAAGGACCAGTGAAATTCCGATTCCGAACAAGATGTTAACACCTAGCAGAGGATAAAAATGGCTGAGTGCGGGGTAAAATCCCGTTGCGCCTACAAGCATCAGAGCCAGTGCCGTATAAAAAGTGTGTTGGTTCAGTCGAAATCCCCGTAAAAAAAGAAACGGCATTGCAAAACGAACCAGCGGAGCAGAAGCCAGTATTATCCCGATATGAAGCGGATCGTATCCGACCATGGCAAGGATCTTAGGGACGAAGATAACATGCACACCGATTAGGGCGAAGTAGAAAAAATAGAATGAGGCGATTAAAGCGGACACGGTTAGAAGACGCGAATAACGGCCGTGCCGCTGAGGAGATCATGGAGTGCGCGTTTGTCTTTTCGGAACAGTCCGATAAAAAAACCGACGAGGGTAATAAGAGAGATAAAATAACCGATAAAACGGAGTGTTAGTTTCCAATATGGGGCATTTTCAAGAGTCTTTGCATCGACGACGCGGATATGTGCCAGTTTTTTCCCCGGTGTTTGACCGCTTTTATGCCATAACCAAACATACGTGATAAGAAATAAAGAGATCTGCATAATCGAAGCGATAGGATTCGGCGGATTCGTATGTGCTTTCGGATCATTAACGATGACATCCAGCCCGCTGGCGGTATGCATTTGATCGTATCCGAACAGCAGCATCGCCAAAAGGGTAATCGGGAGACCGATCATAAATATATCGGTCACAAATCCCAGTGCACGAGGCCAGAAGGGAGCATATAATACTTTTTGGGATTTAGGGGCTTGTGGTTGGTGCTGTTTTTTTTTCTTTAGGGTTCGCCATCTCATCGTGATATTTTAGCTTGTTACAAATTAAAGTGCACTAGATTACTGTTTGTTTACTAATTTGTTTCATAATTCAGTTATCCCAATTGACAGCAGCAAGTCAAGGGTGTTTTCATCACTCACTCCTTAAGTTTCAAAGCCTCGACAGTTTTTAGACTGTCGGGCTTATCCTTCTTACAAATCGCTTTCTATTACTTCAAAAAATCAGCTGCCTCAACGAGGCAAGAAGCGAAGCCGAAGGAATTGTATCCCTTCAGCGTTCAGAAAAAATTAACGTTTGATGCCGAGAAGAGTTTCGAGAAGAGTATCTGCAGTAGTAATTGTTTTGGCATTTGCCTGATATCCGCGCTGGATAACGATGAGGTTTGTAAGCGACTTTGACAAATCCACATTCGATGCTTCGAGTGCGGAAGCTTGCATAAACCCACGTCCTGCAGTTGCGGCTGTTCCGATGATTGGGTCGCCGGAGTTGGCGGATTGGAGATAGACATTGCCTCCATCGCTGGTAAGACCTTCATTGTTGGCAAATTTTGCCATTCCTATTTGGGCCAAACCAAAAGATCGGCCGTTAGAGAATGACCCTACAAGGGTACCACTTTGATCGATCCGGACTCCTTGTAAATCTCCCCCTGGGAAGCCATCTTGAGAGATACCGCTAGTGCCAGATGGGTTGTCAAAACTGGTAATCCCGTCAAATCCGTTGATTGATCCGAAATTGAGGTTGATCGATTGATTCGGCTTGGAGCCATTGTTACCGGTAAAGTCGATTGCAGGGATGTTGTATCCTGCCAATCCTCCTGTCGAATTGAAGGAAATAAGGCCGGCAGGGTTGAGAATGTTTTCATAAGGAGCCTGTCCCCCTATATTGGCAGGTTTAGGAACCGTGACGGTATAGCTCCAGCTTGTCCCTGTTACCGGATTGCTCGATTCTTTACGAAAATCGATTTTTAGAGTGTGTTTACTCCCCAATGAGTCATAGACGTCAATGCTCGCAGAGTGGGTTGCTGCATTGACGGACTGTGATTGTTTAGCGGAGCTTGAACCAGCGGTAATATTTCCCGATAGGGTGAGAAATTCGGAGGTGAAAACATCATTTTTAACGGTATTGGTATCTGCGATGCCTGCAACCTGGATACTTAGATCATTAGCTCCTGCTTGATTCGAAATTTGCAGCTTTCCCTGAGGGTTAAAGTTGACGGTTGCGCCAGGTGATGTTCCAGTAACGGCTGGTGTACCATGTTCATTGAGGGCATTGGTTGTAACCCAGTCGGCAACGGCAAGCTGGAAATCTTTGGTCGTATTGAAATAATAAACATTCGCATTAGTAGAAGCGGTTCCATCACTTTTTAGTGGCGAGGTTGCTACCCCTGGTGCGCCTGTGCTCCCGACATCGGCACTGTTACTAGTATAGCGAAATTCGGCATATGTGTTACCGCCGTCAGTACTTATAAAAATACCATCTCCTCCTGTCCCTGGTCCAGTTCCTGTGGTGGCAGCAGAAGCAAGAGAGAATGCGCGGCCGCTGGCATCGAACATAATTCCCATATCCTCTGGACTTGCCGGTGCACCGTTTGTATTGACAGGATCTCCGGCAATTGCTGTAAAAGTAGGAGGTGTTGTTGCAGGTACAACAGGAATGGTAACAGGACTCGTCTCATAGGTTGGAGAATATTGGGTAATCAGGGTGCTGGCGCTCAGATTGGCTTTGACGACCACTTGTGAGCTGGCTTGAGCCGGTGTGGTAAGCCCTGGCGGGATTTGAATATTGCTGATCGGTGCTGTGGCATCGACGAGACCCGTTTTCGGGTCTCGTACCCATCCTTGAACGATAAATCCGTTATTGTCGACGAAGTTTCCAGCGGCGTCAAATTTAAAGTCACCTGAACGGGTGTACTTATACGTATTTCCCCCATCTGGAGAGACAATGAAAAATCCATCTCCTTGGATTGCGACGTCGGTATTTTTGTCAGTATTTTGGATAGAACCCTGCGACATGATCTTGGTGACAGAGTTAATGGTTGTCCCTAACCCGATTTGAACCGCATTTTTTCCGCCCAATGAACCTTGCGGGGCTGTAGCGATTTGATTGGTCTGTGCTAATAGATCCGAGAAATTGGCACGTGAATATTTAAATCCGACCGTGTTAACGTTGGCAATATTGTTGGATTCGACATCCATAGCAATCTGGTGCGATTGTAATCCGGTAACGCCGGAGTCGAGAGCCTTCATCATAATATGTCCTTTTTATCACTATAAAGTAAAAACTATAAGCAAAATATGGTCCAAAAATTATCGATGCATTTGCAATGCTTTTTGAATCATCTCATCCACGGTAGTAACAATTTTAGAGTTAGCCTGATAGGCACGCTGGGATACGATCATATCCGTCAGTCCTACGGACATATCGGAATTAGAACTCTCTAAAGAGTTACTTCTGACGGTTGCTCCAGTAATGGCATTACCGTTAGTATCGGTCCAAAAAAGAGGTTTCCCGCTATCAGAAGTTTGCGTATAATAGGTTCCGCCTTCTCGATTTAAGCCTTGATCATTTTGAAAATGGTATACCGCGACACGGCCGATAGCGCTTTGACGTCCATTGGAAAAATCGGCTATGATGACTCCATCGGCGTTGATTCCGTATTTTGTCAGTGACCCGGCGGATATACCGTCAGAGGTTGACGATCCGCTGATTCCAACACCATCAACAGCGATAACACCGCTGAATTCTGCTCCCAAATCTACGGCAACCGGTGTTCCGTTATTGTTAACTGAAGCAATATTGAAACTATCAAGAGAACCTGACGCGCCGAAAACAGCTTGACCATTTTGGGTATCGTATACCGTTTTGCCATCGGTAGACGTTACGGTTGCAACTACATCCCAAGCAACTCCAGTGGCCGGTTGAACGGCACTTTTTGTAAAGGTCAGTTTGAGTTGATTGATATCATTGTTACCGCTGATGACCTGAGCGCTGATGGTGCGCGTTGCATCGGTAATGCCCAAATTGCCAACAAACGTTGTTTTAGTCGTTGGTTGCACCGGATACGCAAGACGTGAGGGGAACTCAAGGGTCCCTTGGCTCCCTGCGGCGGAAAGAGGTGCGTCCGTGGTAGGATTGTTGAGTACATATGCCCCGGTAGAGCCGGTGGTTGTGAGATCACCGTAATCATATGTAGGACTGTAGGTAAAGTTGCTGAGCATTGTGCCCAGAACGAACTGCCCATCCGCCGTTACTAAACGGTTGATTGATGAATTGACGTCGCCGCTTGTTTTTTGATAGGTATCAAAAGAAAAACTGCCATCACGGGTAAACATTGTTTGACCTTTAGATGTGACACCAAACCATCCGTTCCCCTCAAGCGCTAGATCGTTGAATCGATCCGATGACATCATTGATCCCTGTGTAAGGTTAAAGCTTGTCGCCTGCAATTTCACCCCGTAGCCGATATCGTTGTATGTCGGGGTATTGCCTGAGACGGCTTTACTGAAAAGATCGGCAAATTCGGCTGTCGAACTTTTGTATGCAGTTGTCGACACATTTGTTAAATTATCGGAAATAACATCTAACCCGTATTGATTGGTCTGCATGCCCGATATTGCCGCATAGTATCCTTGTGTCATTTATTTTCCTTATGAACCCTGATAGAAATTAGTTATTGGTTATCTCTTTGATCGTACTAAAGTCCACATAGCTTGATCCGAGTTTCGCATACGTTTTACCACTATCAAATTTAATGGAATCAATCGGATAGAGTCCCACACGTGTAGTTGCTGAGGTTCCGTCAGCTTTAGTATAGGAAGCATCCGCATAATAAATTCCTGCATCTAATTTTGTACCGCTGTCATTTGTACCATCCCAACTGTACTGAGCAACACCAGCATTGGTAGCTCCGATCGCCATTGTTTTTAGAATCTTGCCGTTAACATCCAAAATATGTACATTTCCAGTAGTTGCATCGCTAGGAAAATACATTTGAAATTCTGTATTTGAACCATCTGTTAGTTGAATCGCATTACTTCCTGTGTCCGCAACTTTGCCAATAGCAGAAATACCGGTGAATTGTGCGGATGCGGTGAGCGCCGAAGCGAGTGTGGTTAGCGCTTTTGTTGTGTTCTCACTGGATTCTAACGTGGCAAGCTGAGACGTCTGGGTCAAAATCTTTTCCGAGTCCATCGGAGAGGTTGGGTCTTGGTATTTAAGTTCCAGCATGAGAAGCTTTAAAAAATCGTCTTTTCCTAACACGCCGTTAGGATTGACTGTGCTAGATGAGGTTGTAGTTGTGCTGCTGCTGGATGTCAGTGTGTTGCCATATGCATCGATAGCCATAATAATCTCCTTGTTTGGGTTTACGCGTAATGCGGAATAATAATTTCAAGAGCACTTAGCTGCTCACCGTTAAGCTCCATATCTTTGAGTGACTTATAGGCGCGAAATCGATTTTGCTGCTGTTGCTGATTTTGCTGCTGTTGCTGATTCTGAGCCTGCCCGTCACCTGAGGACATAAAGTTCATTGTCGTATTGGTAATTCCCTGGTTTGCCAATTGTGTTTTTAGCTCCATGGCATTGTGTGCCAAGAAAGCAACGCTATTGGTATTGTTCGACTGAATATTGACATGGACATTATTGCCGCGCTGAACGAGGGTCACTTCCACTTCACCAAGTTTTTCAGGATTGAGTTTCATTGTGAGACGGGTGAATGGCGGTTTATACTCTTGCACCGCATCTTTAAGATCGCTGGCAAAAGAGCGCATGCTTTGACTTGCCTCTTTGGATTTGACTTCGAGTGAATCGGCTTTAGGTGCCGTCATCACTTTAGGCGCTTCTCCTTCAGATTTCGAGGCATTGCTTCGATCCATTTTTGATTCTTTGAATTCATTCTCTCCCTGAAGAAGTGCGATAAGAGTATCCGTTTTGGAAGATGTTTGCGTTGAAATTTTTGTTTCCGGAGTCTTTGTATCCGATAGTTTTACTTCAGACATTTTTGCATCAGAAACTTTGATTTCGTTAATAGGCAGAGTCGTATCGGATGATTTTTCCCGTTTGTCTAAATGTTGTAATAGTGCTTTTAGCGGCTGTGTTTCAAGCTTTTCAGTAGATGCATTGGTTGAAACTGTCGTTGAAGACTGCGGTGAAAGCTCCGTTGCAGGAGAAAGTTCGGTGATCGAAGCAAATTTAGCGATGGGGGTAGGTTCACTTACGGGAGCAGTGTTTGCTTTTTGCTCTTTGGTTTTGGCGTCATTGATAAGTTGGGTTATGGACACAAACGAACTGGATTCTGCTGGCATCGTTGTGAGTTGCGTGAGAGCCTTGGCTTCAAATAGAGGCTTCGTTAGAACTTCCGGGAGCTTTGTTGGCCCGTCAGTGCGTTTTGTTAGCATGTCAGGGGCAAATGTATTTTGCTCGGCAGAAGTGTCGATAATGTTGGAAAGAGAAATCGATTGAAGGTCTAAGCCCATTTTATCGGCCAATTTGACTAATCCCATCAAGGTTTTCGGAAGCGAATTCGTGTCGTTTTGATATTCGGGGCTCTTCGCAATGATTGCATTTTTGAGATACTCTTTGGCTCGTTGTATCAGTGTACGGACTTGATCGTTCGAAAGTGTGTTGATGAGCTCTTTGGAAAAGAGAGCCGAATCTTTTTCTTCATTTCCGAGTAAGAGTGTTTGAAGTTCTTTGATCGGTGAGTTTTTAATATTGCTTGCAGTGTTGCTCACAACGGTTTTAGCCGATGTATTTTTAGGATCGATAATCGCTTTGAAATCAACGGATGGCTGTTGTGATGTACTCAGGTTTGCCAATAGCTTTGAAAACAAATCGCTTGATTTTGTTGTTGAGGATTTTGTATTTCCCCCCAATAAATCGATGAGCGAAGGTTTTGTAGCGGCTTCTTTGCTTTGGTTGATCATCGGTGATCCTTACTTGTATGCACACAGCATCCAAATGGTTAATGTATATAGACAAAGCAAAAAATATTCCACTTCGATATGTAATCGAATAGTAATAATATAATTGTGCCTTAACATTTTCTTAACCTTATGTGAGATATAATCCGCGAAAATCTTTGCCCTATTCATGAAGGACAGCAATGCAAAAAATTCGTAACATCGCCGTAATCGCGCACGTTGACCACGGTAAAACGACTCTAGTTGACGGGTTGCTTAAGCAATCCGGAACGTATGGCAGCCACGAGCAAGTCAACGAGAGAGCTATGGACTCTAACGCCCTTGAAAAAGAGCGCGGGATTACTATTCTCTCAAAAAATACCGCAGTTCGCTACGGTGAGCATAAAATCAACATCATCGACACTCCGGGCCATGCCGACTTCGGTGGAGAAGTTGAGCGTGTATTGAAAATGGTTGACGGTGCGTTGATTCTCGTCGATGCATACGAGGGTGTAATGCCTCAAACCAAATTCGTTGTTAAAAAAATGCTTGCTTTGGGGATCAAACCGATCGTTGTTATCAACAAAATCGACAAACCTTCTGCTGACCCTGAGCGTGTAGTAGATGAAGTATTCGACCTTTTCGTTGCAATGGACGCGACGGAAGATCAACTCGATTTCCCGATCGTTTATGCTGCAGCGCGTGACGGTATCGCGAAAATGGACATGTCTGAGCCGGATGGCGATTTCAAATGTCTATTTGATACGATCCTTGAAAAAGTACCTGAGCCTACCGGTGATGCTGAAAATGCTACTCAGTTGCAAGTTTTCACCCTCGACTACGATAATTACGTTGGAAAAATCGGTATCGCCCGTATTTTCAACGGACGCATTTCAAAAGGGGACAATATCCTCCTTGCAAAAGCAGACGGCGAAATGGTCAAAGGGAAAATTTCTAAATTGATCGGGTTCCTAGGACTTAACCGTATGGAGATTCAAACAGCTGAAGCGGGTGATATCGTTGCGGTTGCGGGTATCGAAACAGTAGACGTCGGTGATACTATCTGTGATCCGGCTAACCCGATGCCACTTGATCCTATGCACATCGAAGAGCCTACATTGACCGTTGTCTTCTCGGTAAATGACTCTCCGCTTGCAGGTCAAGAGGGTAAACACGTTACGTCAAACAAAATCCGTGAGCGTCTTGATGCTGAAATGAACACAAACGTTGCGATGCGTTACGAAACGATCGGTGAAGGTAAATTCCAAGTTTCAGGACGTGGTGAGCTTCAAATTACGATTCTTGCTGAAAACATGCGTCGTGAAGGTTTCGAATTCGGTATCGGCCGTCCGGAAGTTATCGTGCGTGAAATCGAAGGGGTCAAATGCGAACCGTTCGAACACCTTGTAGTCGACCTTCCTGCTGACTTTGCAGGTACGATCATCGAGCGTCTTGGCCGCCGTAAAGCGGAAATGACAGCGATGGTACCGATGGGTGAGGGCTTTACTCGCGTAGAGTTCGAAATTCCTGCACGCGGTTTGATCGGTTTCCGTGGTCAATTCTTGACCGATACCAAAGGTGAGGGTGTAATGAATCACTCATTCTTGGAATTCCGCCCTTATACCGGTTCTGTTGAGAGCCGCCAATACGGAGCGTTGATCTCTATGGAAGACGGTGTTGCGTTAGCGTACTCATTGTTCAACCTCCAAGATCGCGGTGTCCTTTTCGTAGCTCCTCAAACGAAAGTGTACAAAGGGATGATCATCGGTGAACATAGCCGTACGAATGACCTTGACGTTAACCCGATCAAAGGGAAAGCGCAATCAAACGTCCGTTCTTCAGGAGCTGACGAAGCGATTAAATTGGTTCCACCACGCGATATGAACCTTGAGCGTGCATTAGAGTGGATCGAAGATGATGAAATCCTCGAAGTAACCCCTCTCAATGTCCGTATGCGTAAAAAATGGTTGGATCCGACCGACCGTAAACGTTACGCGAAAAAATAATCACTCTCTCGTACTTTTCTTTTTCATAAGAAAAGTACCAAAAGAAAATCGTCCCAAAAACAGAACGCTTCCAACCGCTTTGGCACTGCTGCCAGCGGTTGGGCTCTAGGTGTATTTTTGGGACAAGATTTATAAATAATAATTAATCACTTCGCCATCTCTTTTCCCGCGATCATTCCGCTAGCCCACGCAAAATTAAAATTATAACCTCCGCGCTTTCCGACGATATCGAGTACTTCACCCGTGAAATAAAGACCCTCTACCAGTTTTGATTCCATCGTTTTATTATTGACCTGAGCAGTGCTGACACCGCCGCCGCTCACTTCGGCATGTTTGAACCCATGGGTATCGGTCACGTCGAATTTCCATTCTCCGATCAGGTGGGAGAGTTTTTTGATCTCTTTGGGACCCAGTGCGGATACGGTTGTCGAAAGTGCAATAGCGGCGTCTTCGAGGAGATAGGTCGCTATTTTGGCAGGGATAAGCCCGCAGAGTGCGGTGTGGACATCATGGTTCGGGACGGAAGAAAACAGCTTTTCGATAACATTCACAAGGCTCGCTCTGTCATACCGCGGCAGCAGGTTGAGGGCGATACTAACGCGTTGTTTGTGCAATAGCGCATAGGAAGCTTTCTGGCTAATATCGAGGATGGCAAGCCCTGAAATCCCGTAGGCCGCAAACAAAATATCCCCTTGGACTTTTTCCTTGGATTTACCGTCGATGATGAGCGTTACTTCGGCAGTTGTTTTAACCCCTGCCATTTTATGGTGGTTTTTGGAGTTTAGATGGAGCTGTACCAAAGAAGGGTAGGTTGGTAGAATCTCATGACCGAATTGTTTTGCAAAGCTATAGCCATCGGCAGATGCTCCCAGTTGGGGTGCAGCTTCGCTTCCTGTGGCAATTAAAACTTTGTTATAACGTTGTTTGCCCTGTTGTG
This sequence comes from Sulfuricurvum sp., assembly GCF_028681615.1. NCBI lineage: Bacteria > Pseudomonadati > Campylobacterota > Epsilonproteobacteria > Campylobacterales > Sulfurimonadaceae > Sulfuricurvum > Sulfuricurvum sp. The sequence continues at coordinate 571,048 of NZ_JAQUHV010000001.1, read as the reverse complement.
TTTGAACGGTGAAATGTGTATCATCTTTTGTGATAGCGGTAACGTTGGAATCGGTGAAAATTTTAGCACCCGATTCACTCACGGCACTCTTAAGTGCGATCAAGACCGATTTGGCTTCATTCGAGAGGGGATAGCATCTGCCGTCTTCTTTTATGTCGAGAATCAGCCCTATGGAGTGGCAGAATTTTTCAAAATAGTGGAAACTCAGCTGTTTGAGAGCATAGGTGACGAAATGGGGATCATTGCCCGCATAATCTTCGTACGTGGCGGTTGTATTAATGATATTGCACCGTCCGTTACCGGAAGCCAATATTTTTTTTCCGACACCGGAATTGTGTTCGTAAACCGTAACATCCGCACCGGCGCGTGCGGCAAAGAGTGCCGCCATCAATCCGCTCGCGCCGCCTCCAATAATGGCAATTTTATTCAAATTCACCCTTCTCTTCCGTATAACTCGTTATAGAGTTCCATGGCATATCGATCCGACATACTGGCGATATAGTCGCTTATTACGCGGTGAGGGTTACGACGATCATATTGTTCAAGATAATAACGAGGAAGCATCTTCGGCTCTTCCATGAGGGCGTTAAACAATCCTTTAATGGCTTGTTTTCCGGCAAACATTTTTCGCATAATGTGTTTGTGTTGATAGAGCTCTTGATACAGAAGTTTTTTGAGTTTTTTGATCTGCGTTTCCAGCTCCGGTTCGAACCCTATAATAATCGGCTCACTTGCCGGTATAACGGAAGCTAACACTCTCGTGTTATCGATTTTGTCTTTAGAATATTCCAGAAGTGAATAAACCAGATGATTGATCAGATGGGAACTGAAGCGATAACGGAACATTTCATCTTCGTTTTCATGAATTCCTTCATCATACACTTTTTGCAACACTGTCTGGATGAGTTCGCTCGATTGCAGGGTTTCAAACGTGATGAGTCCCGAAGCGACACCGTCATCGATGTCGTGACTGATGTAGGCGATCTCGTCAGCACGGTCAACGATCATCGCTTCGATACTGGGGTGGGTGTCGAGGGCGAATGCTTCTTTTATCTCGTCCGGCAAAAACGCTTTGTTATACGGATAGGAGTGTTTTAAAATCCCCTCGAGTGTGGCATAGGTGAGATTCAGACCCAAAAAAGCTTTATACCGTTGTTCGAGTTTGGTAACAACGCGGAAACTTTGGAAGTTGTGCTCAAAACCGCTCATAAACCCTCGTTCGCGCAGACATTCATCGAGAGTATCGCCGCCGATATGCCCGAAGGGTGTATGTCCCAAATCGTGTGAAAGGGCAATACTCTCCGCCAGAGACTCTTCCAACCCCAAATGGGATGCGATTGAACGGGCTATTTGGCTCACTTCGATACTGTGTGTGAGACGGGTTCGGAAAAAATCACCTTGGGAATTCAGGAAAACCTGAGTTTTATATTCGAGACGGCGAAAACTGCCGGAATGAATTATACGGTCGCGGTCTCGGGCATAAGGGGAGCGAAAGTCGTCACTGATAGGATAAAAACGTTGGTTTGGGAGCACGGGAACCCTTTTTGTAGTGTAAAAGTATTATACAATGATTTACATCGCCCGTAAAAACGGTTATCGCTCTAAAATAAGCAGATTAAATATTTTTTTTGTCTAAAAATTGAAAATCTTTACACAAAATTAACACTTCTTTTCTACAATGGTGATTCGATTCTCCTTCGTTAGTTTGACCGAAACATGCATATGCATTGTTTCGGTTTGCTATATATTTGCTTTATTTCCTATTTCTTTTCATAATAAAACGGCATACACTGCAAAACAAGATATAATTATTTATTACGAGTTAAAGTATGAACTATGGATAAAAAAAATGACAAATGGACACAGTCGTCTTTAATTTCAGATAGTGCACGTGATAGCGCAAAGACATATCAAAGAGAAAATCTTAAAACACGTCGTAATATCGAAGAGGATTTTTTTAAAAAGTCTCTCGATTATCGTGATTTTGTTTTTTCTCCTGAGGGCTACGAAGGGATTGTTCTCACCCTTTATATCATTATAATCCCTTATTTGGCAGGGTTGTCGTTTTTGTATCTCTTTGTTGCCGAAGCCAGTTTTGAATATTTCTTACAGTTTAACTTAACCTCGTTCGCCGTTATCTGGGCCATCGGATATGAAGTATGTGCCGTCTCGATTCTTGTGTTCATTTTCTTGGCATGGCTTAAACATCTAAGCAACCGTATGAGCAAAGAGCAAGCGCGCAAGAAACCGCCAATGGGTAAATACGGATATTAATAGCCAACCCTTAAGCTAAATTCGGTACAATTTCACTCTTTCTTAAAATGGACAGCTGGCCGAGTGGTCGATGGCGCACGCCTGGAACGCGTGTGTAGGGCAACCTACCTAGAGTTCGAATCTCTAGCTGTCCGCCATTACATCAAATCAATCCCCTCTAATACAATCCAAAAAGACAAACAAAAACCCCTTAAATAGGCACTTTTGTAGCTATTTAGCCTCTAATGCCCATTTATCTAATACAACAACATACGACTTTTTAATGTACCTTTAAATGTACCTTCTTATAATGTACCTCACCAATACCTAAAAAAGGTACATTAATCAGGGGTACATTATGGCGAATAGACAGGTTACACCGCTCACCGATACGGCTATAAAGAACGCAAAACCCAAAGAAAAAGAGTACACCCTACCCGATGGAAACGGCTTACAGCTCAATATAAAGCCCGATGGGCGTAAAGTTTGGGAAATCCGTTACACCGTTGAGGGCAAAGCAAAAAAGACAACGGGAGGAGCTTACCCCGCCACATCACTTTCAAAAGCAAGAGCGAAGCGTGACGAACTCAAAGGGAAAGTAAACAACGGTATCGACCCGATTAAAGAGAAACAAGCGCAAAAAGAACAAAAGCGTATCCAAGAGGAAGAAGCCAAAGCCGAAACCGTCGTATTGTTAAACACCTTTGAAAAAGTATCACGGGATTTTATCGACAGTATCACGGGCGAACTTGTCCCCCGCTATCACTCTCTTAAACTTGCACGACTTGAAAATCATATCTTCCCCTACATAGGACAAAAGCCGATTAATGATGTAACCCGCATGATGATAATAGAGTGTTTGGATAGATTGAAGTTAGCGAACAAAACAGACACGGCATTAAGAACCCTCAATATTATTTCTCAAGTGTACCGTTACGCCGTAACCCGTGAAATCACCCCTCACAACATCACCGCCGATATTGATAAACGCTTTGTTATTGGAAAGATAGAGCGTAAGAATATGCCGACAATCACCGACCCTAAAAAGATAGGAATACTGTTAAATGCAATAGACGACTACCACGGCGAAATAATCGTTAAGAGTGCTTTACAGTTAGCTACCCTCACCGCTCAACGCCCCTATAATATCCGCTTCGCTGAATGGGACGAATTTGATTTAGAAAAAAATGAGTGGATTATCCCCGCTGAAAAGATGAAAACGAAAAAGCCCCATACCGTACCCATCACGAAACAAGTAAAAGCAGTAATAGAAGCACTACGCCCACACACTCAACACAAAAGTAAATATTTGTTTCACTCTCTCCATACTTCTATTAAACCTATCAGCGAAAATACTATGAACCAAGCACTAAGACGTTTGGGATACACCAAGGATGAAATAGTATCCCACGGGTTTAGAGCAATGTTTAGCACCATAACAAACGAGAATATAACCGTACACGGCTACCACACCGACGTAATAGAACGATGTTTGGCACACGTCGAGGGGAACAAGGTTAAAGGGGCATACAATCATGCTCAATACTCTCAAGAGCGTTTAGGGCTTATGCAATGGTGGGCGGATTATCTTGATGAGGTAAAGCTATCAAAGGAGAATCATTAAATGGCTAACGAAAGTGCATTAGGGAAAGGATTAGGAACATTACTTAAAGAAATCGAAGATGCATATGATAATGGAGCACCGTACCCTTACAAATGTAAAGAAATCACAATAGAAGAAAAAGAATTTATCCATCAATCATTAAAAACGTTATCAAAAGAAGAAAAAGATTTTGTTAATCGATATTCAGAACCATCCGAACAAAAAATCGTTGTTGAGACCTTGCTCTTTATGGGGCGTATAGAAAAACCAACTTTTAAAAAAACACATAGTCATATTAAAGTTATTTACGAAATCAGTAATGCAAAAAAAGAACATCAAGATTTCAATGCAACACAAATTATCAATTATGTTGCCGAAAAAATAAATATGACACCAAGAGCAGTTAGTAAACACTATTATAAAAGAAAATAATCTTTACACCTTTACACTTTTATAGAAGTATACAAGTATACCTCGTACATTACAATTCAACTCGTATTTACAACGTCTAAAATCTTTAATAGACGTAGTTTGATTTTATCAAACGACCCTCGAGGGCTTTTCGACGGAAAGGTCACAAAATGAACGAATTATTCAGAGCAAAACAAACTGCTCAATACATGGGGATAGGTGTCTCAACAGTATGGTTATTTACCAAGCAAGGGAAAATCAAAGCGATCAAGTTAAGCGACCGTGTGACGGTGTGGGCTAAATCGGATTTAGATGCGTTTATCGCTTCGCGTATGGCGGTGGCGTAATGAAAGTATTAACCGACACCCTCACTATTGAGAAGATCACAAAGGCTATGCTATTCCATGACGATGAACCGTTTGCAACGAGTTTAAAAATCTCTCAATATTTTGGTATCCGGCATGATGATTTATTGAGAAAAATTAGATCATTCCATAGTTTTGATGAACTAATTAAGCTCCGTAAAATTACGGAACTAAAACGAGATTATCGCGGTCAAAAATTCCCATATTTTGAACTGGATGCGGATGCGTTTGCGTTCACATGTTTATCGATTACGGGGAAAAAAGCGGAAGTGTTTAAGTGGGCATTTATCGAAGCATTTAAACAAGCAACGGCGGAAGCGATTAGTGTAAAAGTTGCTATTCAGTGTAATAAAGCAAATGAGGCATGGATAGAGGCGCGATGCGACGGTAAAGACACCCGAAGAAGTTTGTCCGACAAGATAAAGGACTTTTGCCATTATGCTGAAGAACAGAGGGGGGAGTCCTACGGTAAAAATTGCCCTTACTTCAAAATCATAACCGATGCAATCTATAACCATTTAGACATAGAAGCCCCCAAAGGTGGCAAAGCTCCGAGAGATACGCTCTCAGGTGATAGAGTTGAAGCAATAGAGAGAGCCGAAGCAGTGGTTATGGATTTTCTCGATGAGGTGATGGAAATGAATAGCACACGCCAAAATCTCAAAGCCCGTATCATTGAACGGCTTAATCAAAATGAGATATTTTAGCTTTACAATGGGGGCGGGTGAGTGGAAGCGATGGGGAAGTGCGTTACCTCTTCCCTCATTTAAAAAGACTCTAACCTCTCATAATGGGCAAAAAATCCAAGTGGCTTATGAGTTGAAATATCGACCGACAAAATCGAATGAGTGGTATTTTATCGCGGATTTACAAAGAAGTTACCAAAGTGTTATTAATGGTGTTAGGTTTGACGATCATCTTGTTATAGAGGGTAACGGATGGGAAAGCACTGGAGAGCTTTACACGCTTACAGAGCTTAAAGTGTTCCCGACCGATGGGAGAGCATACCCGCCTATTATTCGATGGGCTTCAAACAAAAAGACCTTTCGAAGCAAAGCCTTTACTTATGCCAAGCGTTTGAAGTATGAGGGGCTTTTGTCTTTTGCTTCAATGATGGGGGCATTGATCGTGATTAACTCTAAGATGAAAGCAACTGAACAGCATAAAGCAAGGACATTGGAACGCCTCACAAACGATATTTTGGCTCAATCCGATGAATGGGTGGTGAAGTTATCCAAAACGGGTTTAACAGCCCTTAGAAGTGATTTAGGACAGAAGCGGGGCAAACAGCTCAGTGCAGAAAAACAAGATCGTATCCATCAGATTAGTAATGCGATCAACAGCGGTGCGTTTGTGAAGCCCTCCGGCGAGATCAATAAAAGCAAGTTGGCGGAATTTTTGGGAGTGGATAGACGGACAATCTATAATCTTCTCCCTTTTGTGTTAGGGGTGATAATGATGCTGATTCTATGGATTAGACCCACCCATGATATTAATGCTCTTTTCACTCCCTATTTAATAGAGGGTGGGAGCAATACCACCATTTAGCAAGTGCTATTTTCCCACTTTTTAGGAAAGCCCACAAAATAGGGCTATACAGAGGGCAAAAAGTAAAGTGACTTTAGCGTAACTATTTAGCAAGTGCTATTTTCCCACTTTTGCTATTTTCCCACTTTTTACAATACGAAAGGATAGATCAATGGGCAGATATAAAGTTACCGATGCAATACTCGAAGAGATTGAAACCTATGCGGAAGATCAATACTCAATAGATGATATGTTTGATGAACTCAACCTATCTAAAAAGCTGAGACAAGACGAGCGAGTAATCCAAGCGTTTGAGCGGGGATTGATAAAACTCTTTATTTTGTCCGCTTCGTCTGATATGAGCGATGAAGAGATCATGAATGAGTTTGACATTACCGCCGAACAATGCAAGACGTGGCATGAGCAATTCAATACAGAGATACAACAAGCCAAAGATAAAGCAGAAGAGGATAAAAAACACGCCACAAAGCAGTTTAGCTCCCCTCTTTTTAGTGGGATGGTTAATATCTTATATCAATATGGCGAAGGTGCTACACCTATCTCTCAAAAAGTTTTAAGAGATGATATTAAAGAGATGGTTAAAAAGATGCAGAAAGGAGATACAACCCATCTTCTCACAATGCTAACGACAAACATATTACAGCTTCAATTATTCAATGGTATGGTGACTAGAAACATAACGGGAGAAGCAGGGAAAAAGATCGATGGTTTTGAAGTCCTAACGGGCTTACAGTTGAAAGTAATGCAAGAGACACGTAAAAGTATCATGGCAATTAATGAGATCACCAATCCGAAAAGGACAACCTTCATCAAAGAAGTTGCACAACATAATCACCTTCATTCAAATTCTGAAAAAAAAGAAGAGAATGAGAACGAACTACAAAAAGCCATCACCCATACAGAGACGGCGACGGATGCGGAAGTTCTCAGCGTGAAAGAGAAAGTGCTATGAAAAAGAATAGTGCCAAGTTTCGACAGATGCAACGAGAGCGGATTATGAGAACAAAGCCGTGGGAGAAATCTACGGGAGCTAAAACTCCCTACGGCAAAGAACGCTCCAAGATGAATGCTTTAAAAATGAGTCCGCACCTTTATAGCCTCATCAAGGAATTGAATGAGATTATCAAGCAAAATAAGTCTGTAAGACATAAAGTTTCAATATTATTGATAGGCTGATATCTACAAAAATATTTAGCAATCTTTTATGAGTAATAACCATTTATATAAAGTCTTAAATTTTTTACATCTCTTTCAAACAAATGATAAATTTTTGAGCTATAATTTAACAGAATTCATCACTAAAAATTAACAAAAAAGTAGGAAATAATGAAGATTTCAAAATTTTTAATCCAAGTTTTTAGTCTTTCCGCATTTATCATATTTACAGGATGCGTAGCTTCTCCATATTCTAAATTTTACCAAGAGAACCATCCAGTAACACAACAATTTTCTAATCCAAACAATGGCTTTATTTTCTTAGCCGAGGGTGAAGAACCCAATATGATAGCCTCAACAGATATTACAAAAGATATTAAAACAATGGCAAGAAAACGCTTTTATCCAATTGGGAGTTCTGAATTTAACGGAGAAATGGGAAGTATTGAAGCTATTAAAGATCAGGCAAAAAAAGTTAAAGCTGTTGCAGTTTTATACACATCTAAATACACCAATACACAAACAAATAGCGGAACTCTACTTCTTCCTCAAACTAATTATTATTCTGGGAACGTCAACGCTTACAATGGATATGGGTCTAGCTACGCAACATACAACGGCTCATCCACAACCACAATGGCTGTACCGTATTCAAACACACAAAGACGATATGATCAAAGTGCTATATTTTATATAAAAGATTCCAAACCACTAAAATTTGGGTTTAAAGCAATTGATATCCAACGGGATAAAAGAATTGAAATCGGGAGAGATGGGCTTGAAGTAACAATAATTTTTGACAACACTCCCGCGTACAAATCCAATCTTTTAGAAGGCGACATAATCGTCGAGATTGATGGTAAACAAGTTGAGAATGAAACAAAATTCCAAAATACTTTGAAAAGTTATGATACCTCAAAAGGTTATTGTGATTTCAAGGTTCTGCGAAATGGTGTTGAACAAAATATAAGAGTCAAATTTTTATAACCTTTGGTAAGGTTTCTCAATTGGGTCTTATAAGTATAAAAGTAGTAAAAACATTGAAAGTGAATTTATGAATAAACTTTTAAAAGCTGCCAAAAGATGGAATATTCCATTAGAAACTGCACTCATAGTCATTGGACGTGATAAAAAATGTATTTATTGCAAATGCAATTTTGATGATTCGATTCGATCAAAAAAAGCATCTTGGGAACATATCATAAATGACATTAGACTTAATCAGCCCGATAACATAGCTTTATGTTGCGTTGGTTGTAACGCTTCGAAAGGCTCTAAGACTTTGGAAGAATGGATTATTTCAGAAAAAGCTTTAATGCGTGGAGTGAGTTGGATTAAACCATCAATATTTATTGATTCTATTTAATATAATAAGATCATCAAAAGCGGTGATTTATAGAGACACATTTCGATTAATGTACCTTTTAATGTACCTATTTAAAATCAATACCTTTAAAAGCTCACAAAATAGGGTTATTGCGAATCCCTAGCTGACCTTAATTATAATCTCCCGCTACAAAGACTTCCTAAAGATAAATTTGAAATACCAATCGTACGAATGATAATCAGTCGTATTAAAAATAGACAAACTTCAAGCTGTAACTATAGTTTCTTTTAATATAATATATCAATAACTAATTTCATGGATTTAGTGATAAAACATAGGGTGGATGGATGAAACAACTTCTTTCTCTTATCGCTTCTGTAGCCTTGCTCAGTGCAAATGAATACAAAATCGATTTGATGGATGATGTCTTTGGACTTGATTTATACGATTTGCAAAAATTGCAGGTTTCATCCGCTTCCAAATCAGTACAGAGTTTGAACTTTACCCCTGCCAAAATGATCGTTGTTTCAAAAGAACAAATAGAAGACCGGGGTTACCGCGGACTGGATGAGCTGTTAAACGATCTTCCCGGATTTCAAATTATGCGGTATGCCGACAGCGGTATTTTGAATCAGATCGGTATCCGCGGCATTATGGGGACAAACTATTTTAAAGTCCTTCAAGACGGTATCGAGATCGATCAGACCGACGGTGAAGTGTTGAGTCATGCAATGCAGTATCCGCTCTTTGGGATTGAGCGGGTCGAGGTGCTTTACGGTCCGGCATCGGTTGTGTACGGTGCGGATGCCATGAGCGGAGTTATTAACCTCATCAGCTCAAAAGCACCGAATGACGAATTGAGCGTCGCCGGGGGTAAGAAGGGGTATAAATACCTTTATGGGGTGAAGTCTTTGCCGTTGTTTGATGGCCGGCTGACTCTGAAAGCACATTACCATAACGATCAGGATGCTGATCTCGAAAAAGCATATCCTCAAGATTTTTTGCGTGAGGATGTCAAACTTGGATCAACGATTATCCAAAGTGCACAAAACAGAGAATTTGATTATCAACCCACTATTACCAAATCGGTTGGGGCACGGTATGAAAAAGGGGGATTTGATACAGGGGTAAATTACCGCTATTCGTCGGAATCAACCTTGATCGCAATGAACGGTGGGAATTCAAAAACCAATCTTTATGATAACAATGCGAATTTGAACACGGCTCTGTTCGGATATTACGGACGTTATAAAGGAACATTTTTAGAGGATGTACAATCAACTACAACGCTAAGCTATGACTCTACCGAGCTTTTGGAGGGGAGTTATTTCAATAACAAATACACCTCATACGTACCGGGATATAAATATTCATACTCGCAAAGATACGCGGCAGAAGAGACATTGAACAAAAAGTTTGACAATCACAACATCATTTTCGGAATGTCGTATGAATCGTTTAAATCAACTCCGATGACGATCGATTTGGCGACTCCCTCCATTTCCGGTCCTGTCTATTTTACCGGGTCGGATATTGTGGCACCGATTTATCATATCAAATGGAACAATGAAGCGCTCTATCTCCAAGACCAGATTGCGTTGAATGACAATGTACAGCTATCTCTTGCGGGTCGTTATGATCATAGTTCTTCGTACGGTTCAACCTTCAATCCCCGCTTCGCCTTGATATACTCCACCGATACGCTAACACAAAAGCTGATTTATGCCCAAGCGTATTTGGCTCCTTCGAATTATCAGAAATACAAAATTTACGGTACGGCGCTAAAACCTAATACGTTGGGGGACGGCAATACCTATCAAACAGATCGCTACAGGGTCGCAAATCCTGATTTGAAGCCGGAAAGAAGTAAAAATTACGAGTATGATTTGGATCTTATTTTGAGTCAAAATGATCAAATCAGTTTTTCAACTTATTACACTACGGTTAAAGACATTATCTCGAATGAAGAAACTTTGCCGGATCAGATCTATTTTATTCCCGATACAACGATTATTCAGGCCGTCGGAGCGGCAAATTCGATCGGAGCAACGATTTACGGAGGAGATATCTCATATCAGGGGCATTCGTATTTTGCCGGGTATGATGTGAGCTATTGGGCGAACTACAGCTATGTCGATGGGAAAATAGATTATCTGTATGATTATGATCTTCCGTATCAATCGAAACATGTTTTTAAATCGGGGGGAACACTCCGTTATCAGAATTGGCGCTTTTCCCCTTCATGCATGTGGGTCAGCCCGATAGAAGCAGCACCGTATGACAATGGCAAGTTTGCATCGGTCAAGGGACATTTTGTGACGAATGTGTTTGCCAGTTATGCATTCGATCAAAATAAGAAAATCTCATTCCGGGTAGACAACCTTTTCGACGAGCATTATTACGGTGTACGCTATAATAGCAGTTCAAAATACAAATCCCCACAAGACACACAAATGTTTTCTATCGCATTTACTATGAGTATTTAGGACGTTATGAAAGTTGTTATTTGGTTAGTTTTAGGATTGTTGCTCAGTGTGCTGAATGCAAAAGAGATTAACAGCGATCAGGTAAAAGTCGCGTATGTCTACAATTTTTTAAAACATACAACTTGGCAAAATGAATCTAAATTCAGTGAATACAATCTTCTCGTGGTTTCGAAAAATGAGAATCTGAAAAATATGTTTTTGATGCTCTCTTCGAGAAAATTGCTCGAAGATAAAAAAATCAGAGTCTTTTTTTACAATGACGGTAAACCTCCCAAAAATCTTCAAGCGATTTATGTCGATAATGAAAGTTCGGCCCTGTATGAGAAACTGTTTCATGACTATGAGTCGGATGACGTATTGTTTATCAGCGATGATTATAAAGATAAACAAAAAGTAATGATCAATCTGGTCCAAAGTGGGAATTTGATCACGTTTGAGATCAATAAACCGAATCTGATCAACAGATCTTTATCGATTTCTCCTGACCTTATTTTACTCGGCGGTACGGAAATCGATGTCGCAAAACTGTATAAAAGTTCCCAAAATGAACTCAAAGAGCAAAAAGAGACTATCTCCGAATTGAATAAAAAAATCAAAGAGAGAAATACGGAACTCAGTGAAAAAATCAGTGCGATAGAGACACAAAAAAAAGGGTTGATTGAGCAGCAAGCGAAGATTGATTCCCAAAACAAGATAATTGCGCAACAGCTCCAATCGATCAATGATCAACAAAATACGATTGACTCACAACAGAGTGAAGCGGAAGCTATACGAAAAAGTATCGATCAGCAAAAAGAAAAACTGAGTGCGGGAGAGAAAAAAATTGCGGAAAAAGAGGGTGTGTTTAAATTTCTCCTCAAATCGCATCAACAAAAACAGCAAGAAATTACCAGAGCCAATGATGAGTTGGCACATTTAAATCAAGAGATAGAAAAACAAAAAGAAAACCTCGTTGAAAAAGAGGGGGTTATCAGTACTCAAAAAGGGGTAATTGTCATCCTTCTCATCCTGTTTGCCATTATCGCGGTCCTGATTCGGCATGTCGTCAGACAAAACGGGCTTCTCAATGCACTCTCGCAAACAGACCCTTTGACGGGATTGTATAATCGAAGGGTATTGATTGAGAGATTATCCAATGAAGTTCAAAAATACAATCGGTATGAAACTCCTTTTTCGGTTCTTTTTATGGATGTGGATCACTTCAAGAAAATCAATGACAGCTACGGCCATGATAAAGGAGACCGTGTGCTCAAGCTGATAGGTTCCCTTATGAATCAGCATACGCGCGATACCGATGTTTGTGTCCGCTGGGGCGGTGAAGAGTTTATGATTCTTGCGCTCAATACCAATCTGGAAAACAGTGTAAAGCTCGCCGAGCATTTTAGATCGATTGTAGAACATTTTGATTTTCATTTAGATACAAAAGTAACCGTCAGTGTCGGGATTGCCACCATGCAAAAAGGTCTGGATAAAGAAGAGTTGATAAAAGCGGCGGATAAAGCTTTGTATGCGGCAAAAGCGAGCGGCAGGAACTGCATTAGCTATTAGGGCGTTATTTCATACTGTAGAGTACTATTTGATTACGTCCGGCTTCTTTTGCTTGATACATTGCCGAATCGGCATATTTGATAAGGGTGTTCTGATCCGTAATGTCGCTACCGAAAAGGACAATTCCGATACTGGATGTGCAGTGATGTTCTATTAAAACAGGAGCGGTTTCTTCTTCTTTTGGGGATAAAAAATAGACTTCGGCCAAGCTGCTGCGAATCTTTTCGGCTACCATACGGGCATAGTCGGTTGCTAACGCTCTATCCTCATCCAGATTATCAAGAACGATCACAAATTCATCCCCTCCAAAGCGGGCGGCAACATCACTTTCCCGTATGCATTTCTTGATACGGCGGGCCACTTCGATAAGGAGCAGATCCCCTACCGCGTGACCGTATAAGTCGTTGAGCGGTTTGAAGTTGTCCAAATCCAAAAACAGCAGTGCGTTAAAATGTTCGTGGCGTTTGTTGGATGCAATCGATTTATTCAGATAATCGCTAAAAAGTCTTCGGTTGGGCAACTGGGTGAGCGGATCGTAAAAGGCGAGCTGTTCGATCATCTCTTCACTCTGTTTTCGTTCGGTGATATCGTTGCCGATGGCAACGAGATACTGCACTTCGTCATTTTCATCTTTGAGGACGGTGTTGGACCAATCAAACAGCCGTTTTTCTCCCCCTTTCGATATCCAGAAATTTTCATTGCGTGTCGTAATATCGCTTTTAAAGGCGTTTGAGAATATCGATTCTACGGCATCTTGTTGTTCCGAAAGTAAAAATTTTTTCCAAAAAAATGGTTTGTCGACGACTTCGGCAAAGGTATATCCTGTAAATTTTTCCGCAGCTTTGTTAAATTGGATAATCGAACCCTCTCGATTAAAGACAAGGATGATATTCCCCGCTGTTTCAAGGACCTCTTTGATGAAATTCCGCTCTTGTCTGAGTTGTTTTTCGAGACGGTGGCGTTCCATTTGATCGTCTATCGATTGAAGTCCCATGTTTAAAGCTTCGGTGATATTTTCAAACAGTTCGAACACTTCATTGTCAAGTTTGTATGCTTTGTTGAGCATAAAACAAAATGCGCCTCTTTTTTGGCTACGGGACTTTTGATACAAAGGGAGAATCGCCATGGACCGGATAGTGTTATCGATCCAATAGGATTTACTGGCAAAATTGCTAAAGCGGATAAGATCTTCGATCAGCACGATCGTCTGATTTTGGAGTACTTCCGCCATAGGACATTCGACCTCACCCATCGGAATCGGAATGGGGAACAGCGATTTGGCATCCAGAGCATTATGAACTCCTTGCTCCGAAAACCAGACAAGATTATTTTCATCCGCATAGGTAATAAAGGCAAATTCAAAAATATCATTGTTACTGAAAATGTCTGTCAAGTGTTGAAGAAATACATTTTTCTCTCGTGTTTGTGCAATTTCTTTGTAAATGACGGAGTTCATCTGTATCAATCTTTTGATAAAACGCTCTGCTTCAAGGGTTTTATTCAAGAGTTCTTCATCATGGATATAGGTATTAAGGGTTTTGAATTCGAGCTGAAAGAGAGGTGCGGCATCGTCATAATATTTTATATGAACCGTATGCAAAACGGTTTCAAGTGAAGTTTGATTTTTATGGAGAAGATGGAATTTTTGTTTGAGATGTTCTTGAGGCGAATCCATATTTACAAGAAAACGGTGAAACTCCATACGGTCTTGCGGAGCAATGAAGTTTTCGAAAGAAAGATTGCGTAGATCATCGAGTGTATATCCGGTCAATTCCGACCAATTATTGGTTGTGTTAGCAATAGTGCCGTGACGATCGATATAGATGGAGTAGGGATAATTGGTGTTGTTTGGGAAAAACTCACGGATAATTTCGGAAAGGTTTTTGAAATTGATCGGTTTTAGAATGTAACGATTGACTCCACTGTTGATGGCATCGTGAAGATAGGTTGTTTCATTATAGGCTGTCGTGATAAAAATAGGGGTACGGGAATCGTTTTTCCGAATCTCTTTGATCATTTCCAAACCGTTCATTATCGGCATTTGAATGTCGGTGATGATTAGATCGGGAGCATGGAAGCGATAGAGATCCAATCCCTCTTGACCGTTGGATGCCAGATAGAGATTGCTAACGAGCGGTTCGAGAAAGAAGGCGACCTCTTCTTGGGTGTTTTTATCGTCTTCGATATAAAGGATTCGCAATGATGCAGGAAAGTTAGAGGGAAGCATCGGTATCCCCTTGGATTGATTTCGGGAAGTAAAGGGTAAATACCGCTCCATGAGCATCGTTGGATGCGACAAGTTTCCCGTTCATACTGGATTCAACGATTACTTTGGACATATAAAGCCCTATCCCCGTCCCTTTCCCCTCTTTTTTCGTCGTAAAATAGGGATCGAAAATTTTATCTATAATGGATTTAGAAATCCCTCCGCCGTTATCACTGATACGGATGATGATCTCATCAGCAGTGTCGTATCCTTGAATACGGATGATTTTTTCATCAACGGCACGCTCATTTAAAGCATCTTTGGCATTGTTAGTGATGTTGATGATGACTTGTGAAAACTCATTCGGAAATCCGGACATAGTGAGATCAGCTCCAACCTCTTTTTCCAACACAATGTGATTGTTTTCAAGTGTACCTTGCAGTATTTCCAACGTTTTATCCAATTGTGCGGCGATATTGAACATCTCTTTATTGCGATTCGGTTGGAAAAAATTCCTAAAATCATCGATGGTTGTCGACATTGTGTTGATCAGTAGATTACCTTTGCTGTTAACCCGTTCCATGA
Source organism: Sulfuricurvum sp. (assembly GCF_028681615.1). Classification (NCBI taxonomy): domain Bacteria; kingdom Pseudomonadati; phylum Campylobacterota; class Epsilonproteobacteria; order Campylobacterales; family Sulfurimonadaceae; genus Sulfuricurvum; species Sulfuricurvum sp. The sequence goes on along the minus strand of NZ_JAQUHV010000001.1, from coordinate 555,561 downwards.
GTTCGTCGTCGAGCCGATTGGTTTCATATGCGAAAATGATGTTTTGCAGAAGCAACGAGAGGGCATTGAGCGGTTGCCGCCATTGGTGGGCGATGTTTCCGATCATTTCACCCATTGCCACAAAACGCGCTTGTTGGATTAAAAGCTGTTCTTGCTCATGCCGACGGGCGATTTCAGTTTTAACCCGCTCATCCAGCGTATGATTTGCCGCTTCGAGCTCTTTGGTCCGCTCTTCAACTTTGTGTTCCAATATCTGGTTGCTGAGGCGAAGTTCCGCCTCCAGTTTCCGTTGTTCAAGTTCTGCCTGATTGGTCCGTACTAACTGGGCTTCCAAGAGACTTTTTTGTTCGAAGAATCTATTGATTAAGTGGGCAATTTGTCCGAATTCGTCTTGTTTGTGCAGCAAGGATTGAATCGGATGGTTATTCCCGCTTCGCATTGCTTTGGATATTTGTCGTAACGGAATGACAATACGCCGGTAGACAAACCATCCTGAAAGCCCCATTCCCAGTATACCGATGACGATAATGGAAAGCATATTGGTTTGTGCCATCTTATGCAGTGTATCACTGGCGGTTGTCGTTAAATTGACGGTTAGTGCGTCTACGGTTTTTCCGTCCTCCCCTTTGAGCGGATAGATGACATCAAAGTGATTACGGCGGAGTCGGTCCAGTGTTTCGAGGGTAACGGTTTGTTTGGTGATTTTTTGAAAATCTTTTACGAAACTAGGCGTCCATGCTTTTCCGATTACCAGATATCCGAAGGGCTTGCCGGTGCGATGCATGTCGTCACTGTGCTGAATCGGGGCAATAAAGATTTGTATCGGTGTTCCATGTGATACGATAAAATAGTTTTTAATCTGCGGTTTATCGAAATTAAAGGTTTTCGGATCGATTAAACGGGCAATGGAATCATAGCTTTTATGATCGTATTGTTCATAAATCATGGCTCCTTTGCTGTTGTATACGTAGACATAGTCGCTTTCAAAGGTTTTTAGCCCTTCATCGAGATTGATACGGGCCCATTCCAGATCATGACTTGTTGTAAAATCAACGATTTCATCCCAATAGCTGTAGTCATAGGCAAAAACTTTTGGTTTTGATACCTTTAAATCGATGATTTCGTGAAAGGTTTGTGAAAACTCATGTATTCGGATTTTTTGGATTTCATCAATGTTTTCTTTTTGATTCGTCGCATTTTGAAACAAACGGGCAGTCAAAATCGCAAATAGAATGAGAAACAGAAGTAAAAATTGGGTTTGAAGTCTCACTTCGTCTCCTGCTCATATGAGGTAGGAAGGCAAATCATGAAAACAGCGCCGTCAGAGTCATTACGGACACTTAGTTTTCCGTGCATATTGGTTTCAACGATTACTTTTGACATATAAAGTCCGATTCCTGTCCCTTTACCCTCGTCTTTGGTTGTAAAATAGGGATCGAAAATCTTGTCGATAACCTGCTCGTTTATCCCTCCGGCATTATCAGAAATTTCTAGGCAAAGCGCACTGGCTTGTCGATATCCACGAATTTGGATCAGACGATGATCTTTTTGCGTTTCAATCAATGCTTCTTTTGCATTATTGAGGATGTTGAGAAGAACCTGGGAAAATTCATTGGCAAAGCCAGTTACTTCCAAATCAGGTTCCAGAGAAACGATTGTTTCGATACGGTTATCTACAAAGGAGGCGCTCATCATGAGTAATACCGTATTCAGCTGTGCCGATACATCAAAGAGCTCTTTACTCCGATTGGGTTTAAAGAAGTTTCTGAAATCATCGATCGTGGTTGACATGTTCGTCGTGAGCAGCGTCCCTTTTTCAATGACACGCTGGATGAATGCATGATCAAGCCTGCCGGAATCATAAGCATTTTCGATATTTTGAAGCAATAGAGAAAGGGCATTTAGGGGTTGCCGCCATTGGTGAGCGATATTCCCGATCATCTCTCCCATAGCTGCAAAGCGAGACTGCTGAATCAGTATCTGTTCTTGCTCTCGGCGATGAGCTATTTCAGTCCGGACACGTTCATCCAGAGTATGGTTGATCTCTTCGAGTTCACGGGTACGCTCTTCAACTTTTTGTTCTAGTATAAAATTGCTGTTTTTGAGTTCTCGCTGACTTTGTGAGAGACTTTTGGCCATCGCACTGAAATTTCGCGTGAGCTCTCCGATTTCATCTTTTCGTGTAGTGTCAAGCGTGATTTTCATATCTCCTTGCGCCATTTTTTTACTCGCATGGCTTAGTGCGATGATAGGCTGTACAATATAGCGGGAGAGAAAATAAATCGCGATACTCAGAATGATGAAAACGATGAAGAAAATCATAATAATTTCACTGTAGATAGCATTATAGGCTTCATTGAGACTCTCCAGTGAAAAGCCTAGATGGATCCATCCCCATGAAATACCGTCGAAATTGAGCGGATAGGTGTAATAATAGATTTTTTCAGTTTTTTTGGCATACGGGTCGTTTAGAATCTGTTCCTGCTCATTGTCACTTTCGAGTTTTTGGATGGATGCAGGGAGTTTTTGGATAAGGCGCCACTCTCCTTGACGGGTTAAGAGAGCATCTCGTCCGTTTTTGGAGATAATGATAAAACGGATCGTTGGGCTGTGGGCGAGAACATTTAGGTTGTGCTCGACCAAAAAGCTCTGATCGTCAGTGACCATCGCATCGGCACTAACGAGTTCGATCGATTTGGCGAGGGTCTGTGCCTGTGTCTGCATGACGCTCAGAATTGTCCGCTCTTGCTCCTGCAAGACGAGATAACCGATCAGCAGCATGATCAATGCCATGAGAATGATGATGATCGCATAGACCTGATAGAGGAGTTTTTGGCGGAAAAAAGAGATCATGGATGTTTTCCCTTATATGGTCTTAAAAGTGTTTTATATTCTTTATAATAGCGCAAATTGGCATTGTACTGAGAAGTTTTGGTTTGAAAAAGATATTTGCCAGCGTTGGTCATAGCAGAATCAAGATGCATTATTTTTTCTTTTCATGTCGTTTTAAGAGGGTCTCGTATTGGAGATAATAGTCGATGTACGAGGGAATTTGATTGGGTTCGATTAGAGAACGTTTTTTTGCCTTCATGATCCGCATCAGCTGTTTTCCATCTTCAGAACGTGTGAGATCGTTGTTCATTCTAATCATATCCTCTAGTACGTTTCGGGGGAGATTTTTGCGGTATATTTCGATTCCGTATCCGAAAACACTGGGACTTTTGTCGATTATTTTGAGCTTTTGTTCCAGTGTGGGATTCATCGTTTTCACTGTTTCCCAGCTCGTGACAGGGACAAAGGCAATATCTGCCTGATTAAAAAAGAGCATTAAAACAGCCCTCTGCGGTGTGGGAGTCGAAACGAGGTTAAACATTTCACGGCTGTGCTTGTCGGCAAGATTCAGTGTGAGCATGTCCATGTAAATATCGGTATTGATATTATTCTCATCATGGGCTGCCCGTTTACCTGCATACGAACTTAACGACGAAGGATCTTCTTTGCGTACCAGCGTTATATAGGGCTGAAGGATATCGTTTCCGTTTCCGCTGAGGAAAACGAGTCCTTCATAGGGGATGAACTCTTGGTAATAGGGGGCGAATGTCGCAAGCGGCATAGCAATATAATCCAGTTCTCCTTGTTTGAATGAAGCAATGGCATCGTCATGCGATTTTAAAAAAATGACGTCCGTTTCAACGTTGTAATGTTTTGAAAAGCGTTTGGAGATGAATTCATATCCTGCTTTCATGTCACGTGATACTGCTGCGGATGTCCCTTCCAGTACATATCCCGCACGCATGAGTGTTTTCTCTTCGGCTTGTATGGTTGTCAGAAAAAAAAGGAGAATCCAAAAAAGTTTCATTCTTTCCTCTTCCAGGCGCTTAGGATATTTTGCTAAAGGCGACATTTATCATCGTCATTTAGCCTGAGTGCTTTGAGATGCGATGATATAATCGAGCTGTGCTTTGGATGCGGCAAAATCGTGGAGGTTTTTCCAGTAGGCTGCTTTGGCGAAGGTCTCCATTATTTGCGCTTCAATGACGTCTTTGGTCTCTACCATGTCCTCTTGATAGGCACGGGTGTTGAGGTCGGCATTCTCTGTGGCACTCGTTTTAGCATTGGTGAGGGCAACATTTTGGCGCTCGCTTTGTCCCAGTTTGATAAAGGCGTATTTGACCTGTAAAGCCAACCCTTCTTGGAGGAGGACTTCTTTGTGTTGGAAGTTGAGCTTATTCAGTTTGGCTTCCTGGACGGCATAATCGGTACGGAATCCTTCAAACAGATTCCATTGTAATCCGACTCCGATCGTCCATGAGTTTTTGTTCGTATCGTTCACCACCCCTGCATCGTAACTGTTGAGCAGTTTTTGGGCATTGGCGGTGAGGGCGATGCTCGGAAGATAGGCACTGGAAGCTTCATCCACTTTAGCCGACTGCACATCGATGGCGAGCTTGAGCTGTGCATAGGTTGGATTAAACTTATACGCATCATCAACAAGAGTTTTTAGATCGCCGCTGAGCTGAGGTGCAGGGAACTCGTTCTGCGTCAGTTCGACCGTACTGTTCCATGGCAATCCGGTGGCGTTGATCAGAGCCGATTTGGCAAGTTCGGCATTGGATTTCATCTCTTCGTCCATCGAAGCGATCATGTTGACGGTGGTGAGAGTACGGAGGTAGTCGGTTTTTTTGACTTTGAGCGATCCGCCTTGATAGAAGGTTTCTGTGAGATCTTTGACCATGTTCATCCGCTCGAGGGTGTCATGGGTCTCAGCGCTGAGATGTTGGGCGAGCATAGCTCCATAATAGTATCGTTTGACATCATAGATTACTTCGGACTCAGATCGACGGGCTTCTTCAGACTGGATGCTTTTGTTGAGTGCAGCCTGTTTGATAACTGCATCGATTTTCCCACCGCTATAGAGCGGATACATCATATCCAGACGCAGGACCCCAAGGTCACGGTCCATTTGTTTAACATCCATGTTAAGAGGAATGGATTGAGAAGGAATAGAACCGCTTTGAACCAAACCCAATGTGGTTGCTAAGTTAGCATGATTACTTGGTTGCCCGCTCATCATAGATGCAATTTCATCTTGAGTCACAGCCCCTGATAGTGCTAGTCCGTTGGTGAACTCTTGAGGCAGAGTGAACGTTCCTTTCATTAAAAACGACGGATCCTCATCCATCCGCATTGCGGTTGCTGAAGCGGTGAGCTGAGGATATCGTGCACTGAGCGCCTGATGGTACTGGGCATCGGCGATCTTCAACGCCGTTTGAGAAATCTTGAGATTGCGATTGTTCTCCAGTGCGATACGGATTGCATCATCGAGGCTCAGATTTTGTGCCATTAGACCGGCACTCAATACTGCAAGAGAGAAGAGGGCTTTTCTCATCGTTTTTTTCCTAGTGTTGGGTTTGGTTTGTGTTGGGTGAGTTCGTTGTATTGGCTCATCAGTGCCGATACACTGCCGAGTTCGTTAAGGGTGGATTCGTCCATCTTGTCCGCGTGAAACATTTGCATCAGCTGTTTCCCTCGTGGAGTAGTATTGATTTTTTTGGCCATTGCGATGACTTTTGAATGCAGCTCCGGCGACATGTCTTTTCGGGTATAGCAGACGGTTCCGAGAGTGAGGGGGATGTCTTTTACAATTTTCAGTTCCCGATTGAGGCTGGGGTTGAGTTCAGCGGCGACGAGAAAAGATCCCCGATCGACCAGTGCGATATCAGCTTGTTTGAAATAGAGTTTTAAAATGCTTTGCTGATTGTTTTTCAGTACGAGGTAATTGGGGGATTCCGCTGCTTTATTTTGGAGCATCAGGGTACGAAAATACAGGTCGGCTACCTTGTCTCCATCGGTCGCAATGACCCCTTTGATGAGCTCATCCAGAGGACGCATATTATCGGAACGTGTAAGCAGCAAAAGGGTTTGGTTGTCGGATTTGTTGTATTTATAGCCCGTTATTCCGCTCTTGAGCGATGAGATGGGGAGGTATTTGATAACATTAATGGCGTTGGAAGCGATCATGTTGATCTTGCCACTCTTAAAATCGTCCATCAAGCGGGCTGGATCATCATAGGACGTTACTACGGTTTCGATATTTTCTTTTTTTAGAAATTCGTTCAGGAGTAATGTCATCCCCAGCGTATAGTCTTTTCTCGATATACCGGTGGTAAGTGACACTTCATCGAGCCCTACCAAAACCTGTTCAGCATGCAGCGAAAGGGAAAAAATGCTCAAAGCAATAATCATAAAAAGCGGTTTCATCGGTTATTCCGGTGCAGGGATTTTAGATTGTGCAGCGTTTCATACTCTTTTTTGAGAGCATAGACGCTTGCGAGGTCTTTGGGATCGCATTCATCCATATAGTTTCCGTGAAAGAGGGCGAGGAGCTGTTTTCCCCGAGGGGTAGTGTTCATCCGTTTGCCTAGGGCGAAGATTTTTTGTTGAAGCTCTTTGGACATCCCTTTACGCATATAGCTCACCGAGCCGAGAGTGAGGGGGATTGATTCGAGGATTTTTGTTTTTGTTTTGATTTGCGGATTAAGTTCGACGGCGGTGAGAAACGAACCGCGATCGATAAGGGTAAGATCGGCTTTATGAAAAAAGAGTTTCAGTATGCTCTGCTGGGGATTTTTAGTGGAAATGAGATTGGGGGTTTGCGTTATACCGTTTTGGAGCATGAGAGTTTTGAGAAAGAGCTCTGCGCTCGTATCCCCGTCCATAGCGATACTCCCGTGCAGCTGCTCGGAGAGCGGACGGGTGTCATCGGCATTGACGAGGACGAGAAGGGTCATGGAATCGGTTTGATTGTATTTATACCCCATAATACCGCTTTGGAGATAATTTAAGGGGACGTTTTCAACGATTGTCAGCGGATCACAAACAATCATATTGAGCTTTCCGCTCTCAAAATCATGGGACAATTTAACGGGATCATCGTAAGAGATGGTTTCGGCGTCAATTCCTTCGTTACGAACGATCTCTTTAAGAAAAATGTCCATTCCTATAACGTAATCTTTTTTCGACACACGCGAACTGAGTACCGGATCATAGAGTCCAGCGGTGATTTTTTCAGCGTACAGAGAGCTTGCTAAAATCATTGCGAGTAAGGATATCACCCATTTTTGCATTATGAATCCTTAAAGCGGGTGTTGATAAGATTGATTTCATCGAGATTTTCGAGGAGAATATCGACCAGAACGGGATCGAAATGGCATCCTCTTTGTTCGCGGAAGTACTCAACAATCTGTTCTTGTGACCATGCCTCTTTGTATGAGCGTTTACTCCCCAGAGAATCAAAAACATCGGCAATCGCAATAATCCGTCCCGCAATATGGATATCCTCTCCACAAAGACCGGCCGGATAGCCGCTTCCGTCATATTTTTCGTGATGCTGAAGCGCGACGAGTGCCGCGTGTTTCATCAGCGGTCGATCGGAGTGTGAAAGCATTTGATACCCTTTCTGAGAGTGGGTTTTCATGATTTCCATCTCCTCTTCGCTCAGTTTTCCCGGTTTGTGCAAAATCGCGTCCGGTATGGCGATTTTTCCGATATCATGCATCGGTGCCACCATCTCTATTAAACGGGTCTCTTCGTCGTTCAGTCCATATTTTTCTGCTAAAAAACGGCTGTATGCAGCAACGCGCTGGACATGGCTGCCGGTTTCCGCCGATTTGTTTTCGGCAGCTTCACCGAGAACCGTGAGCACTTCATGCTGAGTCTTGATAACCTCTTGATTGAGTTCAAGCAGATCGGTAATGTTATGGTGCATACTGAGAATCTCAACGATAGTGCCGCTGCTATCGCTGATAGGGACGAATACGGAATCAAATGTTTTAATACTTCCTTCTCGGGTGCGGTAGTGAAACTCTTTTCGATACATATTTTCTTTTGCCAGCGTTTCGCGGATGGAGCTAATATCAAATCCTTCGCTTTGACAAATAGAGCACTCTTTCACTTCTATAATAGAATCTTTGGTGTATCCGAGCAAATTGCAGAAGGTTTCGTTTGCATCGATAATGTTACCGTCGAGGGACATGTGGCATACGGCTGTTCCGACTTGGAGCGCTTCTTGGTACTGCTCGAGAAAATGGAGCGTTTCAGCCAAACTTTTACGGTTTCGATGAAGTTCAACCTCCAAAAAATCCCGATAATGGAAGAGCTCGGTCACATCATCGCCGATAGAGATGTATTCGATGACGTTGTTATCCGCATCGTAGAGTGGAAAAATCGTTTGATCGAGGATAAAATGATCTCCGTTTTTCGCCCGGTTTTCGATCACGCCGTGCCATTGCCCCCCTTTGGTGATTGTTTCCCAAAGGGAATTAAATTTTTCATTTTTTTCATGGAGTGAACGGAATAGGGAATGGGAGTTTCCGATGATCTCATCGTAGGTATACCCGCTCAAAGTACAAAACTTTTCATTGACATAGGTGATGATTCCAAGCGCATCCGTTTTACTCACCGCCAGTGTCTGATCAATTGCGGTTTTGTACTGACTTAGGAGTTTTTCCTGCCAAAGTGCTTTTTTCTTCAGGGTAATCTGTTCGGCGATTTCATCGATTTTGGAGAGTAGGCTCTTGAGATTGACCGGTTTTGTGACGTACTGGGTAATTCCTAATTCAATCGCTTTAAACAAATAGGAGGTGTCGTTAAACGCGGTCATAATGATAACCGGGATTTTCGGATGGGTTTGTTTGATCGCACTGATCATGCTAAGCCCGTCGAGTACAGGCATTTGGATATCGGTAATGATCAGGTCTGGGAGATGAGTATAAAAAAGTTCTTTCCCTACTTCACCGTTTTCAGCCGTATAGATAGTTTCGATGAAAGTGGTAAGCGAAAAAAGAATCTCTTCACGCGTCATTGCGTCGTCTTCAACGTACAAAACTTTTAACGGTTTTAAATCAATCAGCATTCTTACTCCGCGTCGTAAAAAACGTTAATATTGCTTATATTTTCATCTTATTCTTTTTTATATTAATATATTATTACTTCCGCTCAAAAGAGAGGGTACAATTGTGCTTCGGTACAAATTTTTTGAAAATTGAATTGCTTATAAAAGGATTGTCATGAAATATAGATTTTTTATACTATTTTTTATTCCGGTAATACTCAACGCTCAGATGAATATTACGACGGTTGAACGGGTGGAAACGGCTTTGAAGCCCGATGTCCTTCAGGGGCAGATCGGTTTTGAAGAGCAGGGCAAAAATCAAAATACGATCAAAGAGCATCTCAATGCCATCGTTGCCGAGGTAAAACGGTTTGATCCGAATGCAAAGATATGCCGAGGCGGTGGATATTACCTCTCTCCGCAATACAGCTACAAAGATCAAAAACGTGAATTTATCGGCTACAGCGCTAACCTCAATTTCAATTGCGAGTTTAAGAGCATTGATACCTATAATGAACTGAGTACGGTGATCGATAAGGTTACGGCTACCGGTGTCCGAAAGAACCAGGGAGCTTTGAATTGGGGGGTCAGCAGTGTTCGGGAGGCTGAGGTTCAAGGTGGCATGCGATTGGAACTTTTACGCAAAGCCCGAAATCAGTCCGAAGCATTTTCCAAAGAGACGGGGATGGAATGCCTCGTGAGCAGTGTCAACTTCGGCGGTGCATCACGTCCGATGCCGATAATGGCGAAGGGGATGGCGATGATGGCCTCAGCCCCTACGGAGAGCCCTATCCAAAGCGACGAGATAACACTGCTGGAAGCTACCGTCGATTACACCTGTTCGAAGCGGGTACCGTGATCGAGAGTATAACGGTATAGTTTCAATGCACCGATGAGGTTGTAGCCTAAAAGTGCGAAGAGGGCGAATGCGATTATCCCCGCGAGGATGAGCAGAGGCGGATACACTACCGATACGATCGCCGTAACGGATACGAGAACAAACAAACCGAACAGCGATTGGGAACGTTTGAGAGGGATAATATTCGACATGATCGGTGCATCCATATATCCTGCGGAATTGAGATGGAACCAGACCAGAAACGGGACAATTTTTCCGATCATCCCCAAAATAATCGATACGGCAAACAATGCATAGGCTATCAGAGCAATCTGAACGAATTGTTCGGCGTTGCTGACAAGGGAGAGCATATAGCTGACCAAAGCGATCAAAAGCAACCCCATCCCTGTGCCCCAAAACCAGATACTAACATCGCTAACACGACGTTTGCGTTCACGCAGGCGTCGAACCGTCGTCGTCAAAAATCCCATAAGGACCCCCGCCATCAGAAGGTCAAACACCCAAACGTAGGGAAGATCATAAAAAAGCCAAAGTGTTTTAAGCGCCAATGCGGCAGGCAGGATCCGAAAAACATTTCGTTTGCACCAGTCGCTGTAGGCTGTTGTGACGTAAAACATCTCCACCACTTGAAACGCAACCGCGATTATCAATGCGCCGATCCAACCGATAAGGGCAAACGAATAGTGGGTTTCACGAATAAGTGTGTGGAGGGTAGAAAGACTCATTTGGGCGTATGCATCCGCCATCTCAATTCCGAGCAATGCCGCAATAAAAAGGGAGACCAATGCAACCAGCATCCCGCGAAGCGTACTGTGATTCCCCCCTTTGATCAATAACGGTGTGATTAAAAAAACGGTATACACCAAAGCACTTCCGAGTAAAACAGCCGCTATAACATACAACGGTGCCGCCTGAGTGATAAATGCCCCCGCCAAAGAAAAAATACCGATATTCAACAACGCATGGATAATAAAAGCATTTCCTGCCGGAGCAGGGATAGGACGACCGCCGAGGACGCTTTGCATCTGGAAGAGCGCACCGATCATGCTCATCGTAATAATTCCTAAAAACAGCAGATGTATCGCAGCGAGTGAGAGGGGGTGATTTGGTGTGAGAACCTCTGTCGGAGCGATGATCATCAGCAGTGATAAGGCGATGCCGAAAATCGGTACGCTCAGAAAAAAGCGCATCACAACCGAAATCGGAGGTGCCTGATCCAGTGATAACCCCTCAAACACGATACACCTCCAAATCCCCGTCGCGGGTAATATAAATATGCCAAACGTTTTCGCTCTCTGCGTACGAGAGGTATTTGCCGCCGTTTTTAGCGATAATCTCGAACAGTGGGGTCGGTTCGCGTCGATGAATCATATGGATCACCTCACCGCTTTTGAGATTTTTGAACGCATCGACCGCCATTTCCAGCGGAACGGGATGATCGAGTTCTCGGGTGTCGAGAAGAATCATAGCGGCATATCCCGCAACGTTTGGATCATGAGTTCCGCGTCGCCGTTGAGCGCACGATCGATCATCGGGTAGAGCATTTGTTCCTCTTTCATGTTGTGCTGCTGCAGCATAATCATCATCGATTCTCCGATCCCGAAAAAATCATTAACACGGTTTTCACTTAAAGCCGATCGCATCGATTCGATCAAACTTCGGAGCTGTTGGTGTTCATAGCGCATCATCTGTGTCGGTCCGCCCATCATCCCCGTCCGTTTTTCGAAAGTGATAAAGAGTTCTTTCTCTTCCATATCAAAATGATGGTTCGTGGCACTGGAAAATGCTTCGAACAGCTCTTTGGCACTTTCAGTGTTTTTGGCTGCCAATGCATTTTCCGCTTCGGTATACAAATGGTCGCAGGCACGGTGATCGTCACGCATAAATTCGAAAATCATGGCAAATTCCTTGATAAGAGTATAACCGAAAGTATAAGAGGATCGATAGGGATACATCTTGACGGAAATCAAGATTTATTTTTTAATGGGCTTATTATGCGGAAGAAAGTCTCTGAAATCTTTGATGTAGACGGCATTGATCCCCTGTCCAAGAGCATGGATGTCGGCGTCCAAGCGTAACCATCGGTTGACCTGATATTGCACGAGAACACTGGAAAGGGTGTCATTTTTATAGAGGACACGGAGGTCTTTGTTCAGCTTCGCACCTACTTCAAACCCCATCCCCCCCTCGGCGTTAGAGAGGATATTCATCGTGTCGATTTGGATTTTTGTTGCTCCGTTGATGAGACCTTTTATCCCTGCTCCTAACATAAAGTTTGTTGCATCGGCACGGACTCCGGAAGAGCTGTTGTCTCCCGTTGCCGTACCGGCTGGGGTACCGAAGAGGATATAGCTCATGATGTCGTTTTGCGTCATCACCGGATCCGAGCTAAAGAGAAAAATTGGCGAATCGAGGGTGTGCGTGACGTAGATGAGGATTTTTTTATAATCGACTTCATAGGCAATCGTCAAATTTAAGTATGGATTGAGAGGGACATCCCCGCCGAAATAGATTTCACTCGGCTTGATGGTGAACTCTTTTCCGCTTGTTTTTGCCGTACCGGAAGAGATACTCACCATCCCTAAAATCTGCATCAGAGCAATAGGGTCTTTCCAGAGGGTGATATCGGGGTTTATCCGTAAATCGAGTTCTTTCGTCTGGTAGTGGATCGGTTGCTGTGCCGTGATATGGAGATTCATGGCAAGCTTTATTTGGCTAGGAGGGCGGACATCCTGGATAATGATAATGTCATCGTCCATAACTTTCAGCTGTTGCAGCGGCAGATAGGTGATGGTTGCGTCCAAGATGTTGATGGAACCCGCAAGCATCTGGTTTGCTTGGGCATCGCGTTCAAAAGTGATATCCGCCGCCGCATGGGCAGAACCTTCCGGACCGTGATAACTAAACCGATCCGATCGCAGCCGCAGGGAGGTACTCAAGTCGGGAGAGACGGTTCCGGTGAGAAGCAATGAATCGTAGATCCAAAACTCATCGATACTGAGTTTGCCATCGGTTCCCAGATGCATATGTGAGGTTTTATCGCTCATAACGTCATGTCCGGCGACTTCGAGGCGGTAGCGGGGGATCGTTATGTTGCCGTCGTTATACGAAACACTGATTTTGCCGTCAGTTCCTCCGAAAGAGCGTTGAGAATCCAGAACGGCCGCATACCAGGGAATGGTTATATCGCTCTGGATATGGAGGGTATTATTTAGGGTTACATGTGTTTTTGCCCGGACTTCCATATCGTAGTACTCGCCGTGACTTAGCTCTATGGGGTCCAGTTTGGAGAGAGAAGCGAACGCGGACGGGATCAGGGTGTCAATATTGAGGGTGGTTTGATTGGCGGACAGACTGCCGTCAAAGTCGAAGAAGGCACCGATATAGTTTCCCGAACCTTTGATACTCTCTCCGTGCAACGTCGCCGTTAGAGCCAAATTGTCTGCTGAGAGATTGATCTGACTGACATTGGATTCGTTGCTGAGATAGAGTGCGAGATGTTCGGGCGGTTTATGTTTCCACCCTTTCCATAACGGTGCATCGGGTGGAAGAGTGAGATTTCCTTTGAGTGAATGATGGCCGTTTTGGGTGGAAAATTTTCCGCTAAAGATCGCTGAATCATGGGTTGCGTCGATGAAACCCTCAATCGCATCCGAGCTAAGCAGATAGTCGCCCTTGGCCTTGAGATTCAAAGGTGAAGCGCTTAGAAATGTAGGAAGAGAGGGGATGAAATTGAGATTTTGGTGTTCGCTTTGGAGCTCCCATACAAAACGCTCGTAATCGTGGCTGGAGAGATGCAGCGTACTTCCATCGAGGGTCATGGTACCGTTCACTCCCTTCGTATTATCGGCAAATTCTCCGTGCAGGGTATTGGATGGAAGCGGATGTGCGGAGGTGATAAGGCCGTCAAATTCGGTTGTTGTTTTTCCTTCAAGGGCATAACGGAGGTGTTGTTTGGTTTGCATCGAATCTTGGAGGCGTTGTAGAAGATAGGTTGCGTCGATATCAAAATAATCATCGTCATAGCGATAGCGAAAATCGATGGCTATCGTATTGGCATTGAGCAGCGCATCTTGTTTGGATGGGAGGCTGGCAATGGAAGTCTGTAAGAGGGCTTTGGTATCGGAAAGTTCGTTGATTTTAACCCGAACAACGCGCGGCAATGTCGTAAATTTCCCGATGTAGGGAGCCAGCTCGACTGCATTTGGATAAAGATCACCCACTCCTACGAGGGCATTTTTGGATACTTTGCCATGAACCGCACCGCTGGCATAGCGTGATTTTAGGGTTGCATCGAAGGATGCGAAATCGAGTACGTCTCCGTCATAACTGCCGTTTTTGGCATGAATATCGAGTTCGATCGGATAGGTGCTGATGAGTTGAAGATTGGTGACGGTGACTTCGCGGAGCTTAAATGTCGGAAACGGCCATGGGGAGGATTCATCACTCAAAAAATCGCTCAGATGGAGTTGCAGCCCGTCGATACGGATAGAATCGATTGTATGCTCTCCTTCCAACATTTTTACGAGGTTGTATTTGAGAATGAGGGTTTTGGCTTTTGCCTTTTTATTTTGGACATCATGGAGGGTGAACCCTGTGAGTAATGATCCTTCAGATCGTGAATAGTGGATGTCAAAGGGTTCGAGAAAGTAGGTGTTGACGATATCAAGACTGTCGGGTCGAAACGCGATATAAAAAGCTGCCGAACCGAGTAATACGGCACTGTAAAGGAGAAAATGAAATGTTACAAACAGATGTTTCAGCCACTTTAGCCAAGGGAGCGAACGGAATCGTTTCAAAACAGTTCTCCGATACGAAAGTGGATCGCATTTTGGGCAAAATCTTCGGGATTAAACCCAAAATCGATTGCGACCGGTCCTACCGGAGTGACATAGCGGAATCCAAAACCAACCCCCAGATATCCGTCTTTTGCATAGTCGGGAATGATATTTTGAGACGCAAAGGTGACATCGCTGAATAAAACCCCTCGAAACTCCTGATAAATCGGAAAACGGTATTCTACTGTCCCTTCCGTTATCGATGCAAATCCGATAGGGTCTCCGTCACTGTTTTTTGGTCCCAAATCCCGATACATGTAGGCACGGTTGGAATTCATCCCACCGGCGTAAAAACGATACGAGGAGGGGACCGATCCGTCGTAGACACGAAGGGTTCCCCATTTGAGTTTGGCTCCGAAGACATGTTCATCGATACTGGTGATGTATGCACCGGAAAGAAGCGTTTTAAGGTAGGTGGCATCGGAGAGCCACGGTGTATACAACGATCCCATCACGTTGGCATTCAGCCAATACCCTTTTGTAGGGTTGAGCGGTTTATCGCGTGTATCGTAATTGAGCTCTCCAATCGGGGAAGCGATGAAAAGCTTGCTGTTTGGAAAGGTTGCGATATCTTTACTTTGATACGTTTTGACTTCGTCAAATAATACCCCCATCATCGCCGAAGCAGGAATGTCCTGATACTTGGCCGTAAATTTTTCATAGGTACTTTCAGTTTTATACCCGTCAAAAATCTCGTTTTTATATCCGATTTCAGCACCTAAAAGTCCACGGTTTTCGAGTGGTAAACCAAAGGTTCCCGATGCTTCTTGTTTGATCGGAGAATAGCGTGCATCCAGTGAAAGGGTCTTTAGATCTCCTAAAAAATTACGGTGTTTAATCCCTGTCTGCGCCGTAATCCCCTCATCGCTGCTGTACCCCAATCCCGCGGTAAATCGGATCGGAAGTTCGGCCTCTTCGATGTTGAGCATAATCGGAACCACACTGCCGTTGCGTTCGTTGTCGTTGATAATAACGCGTGTGACCCCTTCTCGTGCGTAGAGGGCTTCGTAACTTTGGCGGATGGCCTCGACATTATAGGGGTCTCCCTCTTTAAAGCGGAGCATTGAGGCGGTAAGCTTTCCGTTGATATTCGGAGTCGATTCGACGGTGACGGGACCGAATGTACAGAGTTCTCCCGGAGTAGCTTCGAAGAGGAGATAGGCATGATTGGTTTCAATATCAACCCATGCCTTGGAGTTGAATTGAGCGTTGCAATACCCCGCCTGGGCATAACGTTTTTTGATTTCGGCTTTGGATTCGGAGAATTTTCCTTGGTCGAAAAGGTCATCATTCTGGAGTAAAACAGCTGAATCCACGTCAATCGGACTGTTGATTTTCACGTCACCGACCAGGATAGGATCGTTTTCTTCTATTTTAAAAACAACCTCGTTTTCTCTGGTCTCTGAAGTAATTTTTGTGTGATAGAACCCTTTGGATCGGTAAAAGCTTGTCAACGCGGAGAGACTTTGGGAAATTGCCACGGATTCGATGGCAGGGCGATCTTCCCATACCTCTATGGGATAGGGTTTTCGTAAACCCAGTGCATCATAGAGATCACTATCGGATATTTTTTTGTTGCCCTCAAAAGTGAGGAGAAGAGGAGATGCAAAAAGACAAAATGTCCATGCCGCGAGCAGCAAAACAATGCGCATACATTCTCCTCTCTAAAACTTCTCTATTTTACCCTAAAAGCCCCAAACAGTAACATAATAATAGTAATCTCTAACGGAAACAGAAGAATGTGAAGCCCGTAAACCTGCATCTTCGCATCGCTGAATTCGTAATGTTCAAGGAGTTTATAAAATCCGTACGAGAGGAGGAGCCCGGCGAGATAACCTTGCTGTTTGGCAATATCGATCCATCCCATGATACGGGCTTTTTGGGCAAAATGGGTTTCTGCCCGAACCAAATACCCTCCGAACACAAAGGAGAGCTGATAAGCTCCGTAGACGATAAGTGCCGTTAACTGATATTTGGGAAAAACGAGAAAATATCCGATCATGCCGAGCATAATGATTTCTGCGGCGAGAGAGAGGATAAAAAAGCGCTCCAGCCGCATAAGATGATGATACACGTACGCCATTCCCATGAGTCCAAGTGCGAGCATGATCCCTCCGGCAGAAAAGGTGGAGGGGCTAAGCGAACCGTAAATGGTAAAAACAGATCCTCCCACCATTCCGGTGAAGAGGGAGTTTAAAAATTTGTAGCGGAGATAGGGCCGGAAATGAAGTTTCATTTTTTAGAACACCAAAGGAATAAAATCCCTTTGTTTTTGCTGGCCGCTATGGCACTAAAGTCTGCCGCTAAGCGGCAAAGTATTTTAAAACTTTGCAT
This sequence comes from Sulfuricurvum sp., assembly GCF_028681615.1. NCBI lineage: Bacteria > Pseudomonadati > Campylobacterota > Epsilonproteobacteria > Campylobacterales > Sulfurimonadaceae > Sulfuricurvum > Sulfuricurvum sp. The sequence goes on along the minus strand of NZ_JAQUHV010000001.1, from coordinate 538,637 downwards.
TTAAACCTACTGCGAAGGTACGACCGTATGTTCCGTATCCGAAAACTTCCTGATAGAGTTTGTCGGTTAGATTGTCAGCTTTGAGGTAGACGCTCAGGTTGGATGTGATATCGTAGTTTGCAAATGCATTCCAAAGGGTATAACGCCCTGTTTGTACCAAAGTAGCCGGATAGGTGGAATAGTCGGTGTCCGGACGGGTTCCGATATAACTTGCGGCAGTACCCAGCGTTAGTTTGTCACTCGGATAGTAGGTAAGCGATCCGTTAAAGGTATCGTTCGGACGGCGTATCAACGCGTTGCCGTTTTTATCTTTTGCGAAAAGTCTGTTATAGGAGAGACTCATTGCAAGAATATCGGCAAACGTATTGTTATAACGCACTTCGTATCCTTTAAACGTAGATGTCCCGCTGACTTGCTCATTCACATAAGTAGACGGATTGTAGCCGATGAGATTATTTACACGGTTATTATAATACGTGAGGCTTAGATGTTTGTATTGCGCCGTCGTATCAAAACTCTTAGTGGTCTCAGGCTGCAGGTTCACGTTCCCGTATATCGGTGTATACAGCTCAGCTAAAGAGGGGGTGCGATACGCCGTTCCATAGTTGCCACTTAGTGTGATGTCCTCGTCAAACAGATATTTTGCACCGATTTTTCCGGTTGTTTTATCTTTAAACGTATCGTAAGCGTCTCGACGGATCGATTCGCTCAGGATAAATTTCTCCCATCGATTGGTATTGGTAGCAAAGACCCCTTTTGAATTCAGTTCTTTGGAACTGATCGTGTCTTTTGATTGGAGAGTGCTTCCTCCGATTATAACAAACGCATCCGGTGCATAATGAAATGTTCCAAGAAGGTTCAGCTCTTTATTGACCCCCTTAAAAGCACTGGTCCAGCCGAGCGGATCTTTTTTATCAAACGTCGTTATTGCATAGGTGGTATCGAAATAATCCGAACTGTTGAATGTATGGCGATACCCAATATTACCCAAACGGTTGATTTGGTGAATTTCGTTGGGAACATCATTGGGACTGAATTGATCGTAATGGACTTTCGCATCGATCAACGTCAGCTGTGTTCGAAGTGCGTCTGCAGAGGTTAGATCGTATCCTAATTTTGCGTTGATCGTTTGGTTCAGATAGCCGTCGGATTCATACTGCTTCGGACTTTCACCTTGAGGCGTCAGTGCAGAGATACCGTTGCTTTTTAGCTGGTTGGCTCCGACGTAATACGTAAGCGCGCCTACGCGCTGTGATAGATTGGCTCCGATTTTCGTTGTAGCATAACTTCCGTACTCGAGGGAGGTGTTGGCCTGAAGCGTTTCAGTCGGTTTCTTGGTAATGATATTGATAACCCCGGCAACGGCATTGGCTCCCCAAATGCCACTTTGTGCTCCGTGGATCACTTCGATTCGTTCGATGTCATTTACCATCAGGTGCTCTAGTTGGCTTTGACCTTTGGTTGTGGTCGGATCATTGTAGCGAATACCGTCAATCATGACGACCGTATTCTCTGAACTGAATCCGCGTTGAAAAAAGGAACTTTGCTGGCCGATACCGCCGCTTTGGGCGATAGGGATATTGCCGAGCAGACGTAAAGCCTCTATGACAGAGGTAATATGTTTTTCTTCTAATTCTTGTGCTGTGATGATATCCGTATCGGAGGTAGTGTTTTTGAGAGACTGTTCGATTTTGGAAGCGCTGACGATAATAGGATCGAGTGTAAGGTCACTAGCCTGTGCAGAGGCGACTAATGTTGCCGCAGCAACAAATGAAAGGGTGATTTTAAACATAAATGTCCTTGAAATAATGTCGTAATAATGGATGAGTTCAGGACACTTTTTGGTGGGGAAACAGTAGAGTAGGTGTGGATCGGATGAGTAGGACAAATCCACGCAATTCGGGTGATATTTTGTAATAGACGGATTTCAGAAGCGTAGGCTTGTATGGCGACGAGAGAGAAATAGGTTTTACCAAATCCCTTCGGTGCATGCATCGCTAATCCTCCCCAAATTTTTTGGGAATTATAGCGAAAAGGGTTTTAGGACTTAAACTGCCCTAATTGGGTATTAAGATTTGTGGCGGCATTGTAGAGCTCACCGGCAATTTTCGAGATTTGTTTGATCTCTAATTGATTGTTTTCAGAGAGGTTGGACATCTCAGAAACTTTACTGATGATTTCATTGATCTTTCGTGCCATATTTTCCGCTTCCTGAACGCTTTTACGGCTGGCATCAACATTGGAACGTAAAACATTGGATGCAGAATTGATTTTTGCGTCGATCTCTTCGCTTCGTTCGGCAAGACGTTCGATATTTTCGCTGTTTGAGTTCATCATGTCGGAAGAATCGGAAATCGATTGGATGACGATAGAGATGGTGGAATTGATTTCAGTCAAACTTTTTTGGGTACGTTCGGCCAGTTTACGTACTTCATCGGCAACGACGGCAAATCCGCGGCCGTGTTCACCGGCACGTGCCGCTTCGATCGCGGCATTGAGCGCGAGGAGGTTGGTTTGGTCTGCGATATCGGAGATGATACTGAGTACCCCGCTGACACTTGCGGCATCGCTGGAGAGCTGGGCAAAACGTTCGGAGAGATCATTGCTCATTTGGGTAGTGTTATGAATCTCACGGGTAATAGCACCGGCAATTTCACGAACTTGCCCCAACTCTTTTTCAGTGGATTGGCTGTTTTCGAGCGTACTTTTTGCCATACTGACACTTTGTTCCAGCGTTACGCCGATTTCGGCAGCGGTAGAGTTGGTATTTTGGGCGATGGTATTAGTTTTTTCCGATTGGGCAGATAGTTTAGTAGCCGCATCATTGAGCACTTCTGTAGAGGTTACCGCCGATGAGGTGATCCGTTTGGTATCGTTGATGGTGCTTTGTATTTTTACGATAAACTGATTTAAATAATTACTCGCTATCCCGATCTCATCGTTTTTATTAAGGATTGGGAGACGTTTTGTTAAATCGCCGTTTCCGTGTGCGAGATCGGACGATACATTGTCTAGCTCCTCGATAGGGCGAAGGATACTGGTTCCGGAAAAATAATTAATCGCAACCAAAAAGCCGGTAAGAATACTCCCTAACAGTAAAAACCATTTAAAAAAGCTTGTTTTGAGCTCATCAAAATAATCGGCTTTGTTGATTCCGGGAATGACCCACATATCCCAGGCCGGAATATAGCGGTATGCTGCGATTTTGTCCTGTCCCGTAGTTGCGGAGACATATTCGTAAATCCCACCTGCTTTGTCTGCACGGATATGATCGATATAGTCGTGACCCGCTTTGTTTTGCCCTTCGTCTTCGGGTTTAGGATGAATGGTCATGACACCATCGGCATTGATAAAATAGACATAACCGCTTTTCCCGATTTTAATGCTTTTGATGTCCTTTTTAAATGCTTCGTCTTCGTAGGCTTTCGGCTCGATTTTAGCGATAAAGTTGACATTTTTTTCCAAAGCATCGGCAACTGAATTGAGATCGTTGGTCATGATGGTTTTAATCGAGCTGGTAGCGATGAAGTATGCTACAATGACACTAATAAGGATGGCGCTCACGGCAGCCACCAGATTAACGATAAATTTAGCTTTGATTGTGTTGAAAAGATTCATGTACGGATACCCATTCTCTGTGTGATGGCATGATTGTAGTTTTCTTTTTCTAAAGCGAAGGTAAAATATGAGATTTTCTTATTTAGAGCAGATTGCGGAGTATATGGTTCGCTTTACCCATATCGTCGCTGCATATCGGTATGACGATACGGGAATTCGGCTTATATTTGATCGGGAAAACAGTTGGAATTTCGATATGCAAAGGGGCAATTCGACGATCAGTATCGGCGAGGCGGCTAACCGCGGGAAAGTCTATCAGGCTCCCTTTGACGTATTATTGGCCAAACGATTTAATCGTTCAACCATCCAGTCTATTACGCTCCATAATCATGATAAGATCATTCGAATTACGGTCAATACAAGCGGCTCGTATAAATCGGAAACGACGATTTTACAGTTTGAATTTACCGGAAAAAATACCAATGTCATTATTTTAGACAAAGATGAAGTCGTGCTGGAAGCATTGCGCCATATCGATAAAGAAGTTTCATCGCGATGTGTTCGGGTCGGACAGGTTTTGGATGATATGCCCAAGCCTCCTTATGAACCGAAATCTTATCCGCTGGAAGATGTACGCGCATTTTTAGTTGATGAGTTCCGACGTCGCAGTAATGACAAACTCAATCGGTTAAAACTTGAGAAAATAGCACTCTTAAAGAAGCGATTAGCAACGTTGCAAAAGCATTTGGATGGACTTGAAAGCGAATCCGCATTAATGGAAGAAGCCGAAAAGTCTCAGCATTCAGGGCATTTGGTTCTGGCAAACTTGGATTTGATAAAGCCTTATGAAAAGAGTGTTGAGTTGAATGATTTTGACGGTACGCCGATCCGGTTGGAACTTCCCTCCGGATGCCACAGTGCTTCCGGATGTGCCGAGAGTTTTTTCAAACGATCCAAAAAAGCAAAACAAAAAGCGATCGGATTGCATCAAGAGAGGAGCAATCTCGAATCCAAAATCCGTCATCACGAACTCTTTATTCAAACCGTAACGGAGGCATCGACACCAGAGGAGATTGCATTGCTGTTCCCGAGCAAAACAGGGGGATCTAAACTCAAATCTTCGGATTCGATTGCCGAATTTTGGATTGACGGAGTCAAAGTTTCACTGGGTAAAAGTGAAAAAGGGAACATTGAACTGCTCCGTAATGCAAAAGCGCGGGATATCTGGATGCACCTCAAAGACCGACCTTCCGCGCATGTCATCATCACAACCGACAAACAGCAGCTCCCTGAACGGCTACTTGAAGCAGCGGCAAAATTGTGCGTAGATTTTTCGGTATTTGAAAAGGGAGCCTATTTGGTCGATTATACTCCTCGAAGAGAAGTCCGTGTGCAAGAGGGCGCTAATGTCCTTTACACCAACTATAAGACCTTGAATGTCCAAAAAGGATAAAAAATGGCAGATATCGGTCCCATTGGCGGCGCTATCTATGTAAACCAACAAATGGCAAGCGTGGCGAGTGATAAAAATGCAGTTTTGAACCGTTTTGAGTTGCAGACATTGGCTGCCGCATCGGCTGCTCAAGAGGAAAAAAAAGAGATCGAAGAGGTTCGCCCGACCGAAGAGAATCAAGGGGTCGATCCCGATCGTGAACATACAAAAGAGCAAGCGGAGCAAGAAGAGAGACGCTCAACCCATCAGGAAGAATCAAGTGAGGAACCAAAGGTGCAAAAACCTCTACACCTTTTAGATATCAAAGTTTAGAATTTTAGAAGGTTAACCGCGCTTTTTGCAATCAAATAAATGCTATAATCGCGAAATTTTAAAACCATTGGTTAATCAAACTATGCAAACCGCGAAAAACTCAACTCAAGAACGCATTGTAACTGCGATCTTCTTAGTCACCGGCGTCCTCGTTGTCGGATTGATCAATAATTTTTGGCTTATCTGGACAGTGCTGGGAGTTATCTATCTTCTTGCATTTCACGAAGCGACACGTTTGTTCGGAATTAACAATAATTCGCTTTATGCCTATGCAGCAATCCTTTGGCTTGCAGCAGCACTGTACCCCTACGGTGAGGATCTGTTTATCATTGCCGGACTTATTTTTGCCGCAGCGGTTGCCTATACTCAGAATATTCCGTGGAAAAACTTTTTTCCGTTTGTCTATCCGAGTGCAGGGATGCTTTTCACCCTTAGTATGTACCAAGAATATGGGATAACCTCACTCTTATGGCTTCTTGTCGTGGTTGCATCCGCGGATGTAGGAGCTTATGTGGTTGGCCGCAGTATCGGAAAAACTCCGTTTAGTATCTCAAGTCCGAGCAAGACACGTGAAGGGGTATATGGAGGTATCGCTGTCGCAACAGCTGCCGGATTCTTTATCGGCATTACGATTGTTGATATGCCCCAAGCGATTATTATTTCTATGATGGCGGCAATCAGTGCCGTTTTCGGGGATTTATTCGAGAGTTATCTCAAGCGCCGAGCCGGAGTAAAAGACAGCGGCAGTATCTTGCCGGGACATGGCGGAGTTCTTGACCGCATTGACGGATATCTTTTTGCCTCCATTGTCATGCTGGTCTTGTTGCGGGGCCTTGTTTGATTCTATTAGGCTCCACCGGATCGATCGGGGTCAACGCGCTTAATATTGCAGAACAATTTCATCTATCGGTCGATACCCTCGTCGCCGGACGCAACATCACTCTTTTAAATGAACAAATCAAACGTCATAATCCTAAACGTGTCGTCGTTATGCGGGACGAAGACCGTTCTTTAGTCCAGCATATGAATGTTTATGCGGGCGAAACGGCAATTTTAAATGCAATAGAAGAGTCCGAGTCGAATCATGTCATCAATGCATTGGTCGGTTTTGTCGGGTTCAGACCTACCCTCAAAGCGTTGGAATGCGGCAAGAAAATTGCGTTGGCGAATAAAGAGTCTCTTGTCGTAGGGGGTTCGTTTGTCGATACCTCACGCATTATCCCGATTGACAGTGAACATTTCGGATTGTGGTATTTGAACCAAGGTGCTCGCAAGGTTGAACGGATGGTCATTACTGCCAGCGGCGGCGCCTTTCGGGATTGGCCGTTGGAGAAATTATCAACTGCGACGCTGGAAGATGCGTTAAAGCACCCGAACTGGTCTATGGGGCAAAAAATCACCATAGACAGTGCATCAATGGTGAATAAACTGTTTGAACTTTTGGAAGCGCGGTGGCTTTTCGGAGAGGGGGAGTACGATGCTCTTGTTGAGACGAAATCCTTGATCCATGCGATGATTGATTATACGGACGGTTCGACTACGGCCCATTTCGCACATGCGGATATGCGTCTTCCTATTGCGTATGCATTGATGGGAAAAGTGGATACGCCGATTGTAGAGCGAATCGATCTAACCAAAATCGGAGCGCTCGAATTTCGTCCGATTGAAAAAGAGCGTTATCCGATTTGGGCAATCAAAGAAGACTTGCTTCAAAACCCTGCACGGGGTGTAATCGTCAATGCGGCGAATGAAGCGGCAATCGAGCGTTTTGTGCGTGGTGATATCCGTTTTATCGATATCTCCACGATGATTCTTAGCGCATACGATCATTTCACCCAAATTCCTGAATCGATCGATGCAATTTTTGAAATGGATGAGGAAATACGCCGTTATGTTCGGGGATTAGCATGTTAAAAGTGCTGATGCTGCACGGCTGGGGCGGAAGTGATGATCCACATTGGCAGGCTTGGCTTGCAAGTGAAATCGCCAAAAAATACGGCACAGTCTCTTTTCCTCTTTTAGACAATCCCCATTTTCCGAGTAAAAACCGATGGATGAAGCAAATCAAATCGATTCTTGCTGATTTTCAACCTGATGTCGTTATATGTCATTCATTGGCAAATATCGCATGGTTTCATTTATGTAATGAAGGGGAAATTTCTCCCGTAAAACGCCTCTTGCTTGTCGCTCCTCCTCATTTGACCTGTGAAATCGAAACACTTAAAACCTTTTTTCCTTTGGAAGCTCCTAAAAATCTGTTTGCCGAAGAGGCATTATTGGTTACGTCAACGAATGATCCGTACATGTCTATCGAAGAGGCTTCGGAGCTTCAAAAAGTACTTGGCATAGAGATGAGGGTGATTGAGAATGGCGGGCACATCAACACCGCTTCCGGATTCGGTGAATGGCCATGGGTCAAAGAGTGGGTTACGCAATGATATGTGATGAGATTAAAAGCTCGGTGTGCTGTGCGTGGGCTTCCTGCCGAAGGAAACATAGCGTTAGCGTAGCCAAGCTGGGCTTTGCTCAGATGGCGTATAAAAAGCGAAGGATCATGCAATGATCCTGAGCATAGAAAGTTCATGTGACGACAGTTCAATTGCTATAACGGAAATAGCGACAAAAAAACTTATTTATCATAAGAAAATATCTCAAGAGTTAGAACATTCCGTCTATGGCGGTGTTGTCCCCGAACTCGCCAGCCGTTTGCATGCCGAGGCATTACCGCGTATTTTAGCGGAGTGTGAACCCTGGTTCGAGCAACTCAAAGCGGTTGCCGTTACCAATGAACCGGGATTAGGTGTAACCTTGATCGAAGGGGTTACGATGGCAAAAGCATTGAGTATCTCTCTTAATATCCCGATTCTTCCGATCAATCACCTCAAAGGACATATCTATTCTTTATTTATAGAAAAAGAAGCCCTTTTACCTATTTCGGTATTGCTGGTTTCAGGAGGGCATACACAGCTCATCGAAGTGAAATCGTATGATCATATGGAAACAGTCGCTACGACAATGGATGACAGTTACGGCGAGAGTTTTGATAAAGTAGCGAAAATGATGAGCTTGGGGTATCCGGGCGGGCCCTTGATTGAGAAACTTGCTGCTAACGGTGATGCAAGCCGAGTAACGTTTACAGTTCCTCTGTGGCAGTCACCTTTGATCGCGTTTAGCTATTCAGGGCTCAAAAATCAGGTGCGCCTTGCAATTGAAGCGAACGAAGCATCATCTTATCCGGATATTGCAGCGGCATTTCAACATACGGCGACGGAACACTTGATTCAAAAACTCAAAAAATATTTTAAATTGCATCCTCCGCATCGTTTTGCTATTGTTGGCGGTGCAAGTGCCAATCTTTATTTGCGTGAACGCGTAAGCGAACTGTTACGTCCACATAATGCAGAGATGCTTCTTTCAGAGCTCAAGTATTGTTCCGACAATGCCGCGATGATAGGGCGTGCTGCCCTTGAAGCTTATAGACTCGGTGCACAGTGTGATTATCATGCTATACCGATCAATCCCCGTTGTAAACTGTGAAATAGCTTAAACACAAACATCTATTACAGAATTCAGAGTTAAATTATCCGATTTAAAATATACTTCTTCATCAAATAAAAAAAACAAAAGAAGGAGCCAATATGGCAACGACAAAATTCAAAGGTACAGACGTAGAACTTCTAGGAAATGAAGTTAATGTTGGGGATAAAGCACCTGAAGTAACGGTTGTAAATTCAGCCGGTTTGGGCGACGTAGTAGTTGGTGGAGCGCAAGGCGTTAAGCAACTTATCATAGTTGTTCCTTCTTTGGATACAGGTGTGTGTGCTACTGAAACTCGTAACTTCAATGCAAAAGCGTCTTCAATCGAAGGTGTAAAAGCTACTATCGTATCTTTGGACTTGCCATTCGCTGCAGGACGTTTCTGCCAAGCTGAAGGGATTGATAAATTGACAGTATGTTCAGACTTCCGTAACAAAGATTTCGCAAATGCATATGGCGTATTACTTGGCGGTTCAGTACTTGCTGGTGTTACATGTCGTGCGATCTTCGCAGTAAACGAAGAAGGAATCGTAACATACAAAGAAATCGTTCCTGAAATCACAGAAGAACCGAACTACGACGCTGCATTGGCTGCCGTTAAATAATCTCTCTTTCTCTCCATTCGGAGAGAAACCTCTTTTCCAATCAGATTCTTTTTATTTACAAATAATACTAATAAACTCGTCCGTTTTACTCAAGCTATAACTGTAACGTCCGTCCAGTGTTATCGTCGCTCGCATAAATTTACCATGATTGCCTACAACGACATTGACATATGGAGAGGCACCTAAATCTTTTTGTGTTATTTTAAAAACGGAACTGTTTTTGAAATCAAGAACAATGCGATTTGGATTGCTTAACACAAAATGTCTCATAAGCGTATCAGATGTTTTAATGGAGAGGCGTTTTCCTTTTGAATCAAATCGGATAAACCCAAAGTCAGCAGAGCCGGAACCATCGGCTGTAGCGCGAGGGTTTGCGCCATTTCTGGTTTGAGAAATAGTTAGAGATTTATGCCAATCGATACTTTGATCAACCTCAATTTTACGGGTTTCAATACTGCCGTCGAGATTTTGAATTGTAAAGGTAACCTCTTTAAGAATACGTGCTTGATCTGGCAAAGTGTAGTTGACGCTCTGCAATTGAGGTTTATTATCAGGACAATTGGAGGTAATTTTTTCTTTTTTTGTTTCGTCCGCGGCAAAGAAAGGATTATCACGTGCTATCAAAGGTGCTAGGAGTATGAGAGACAGATAAAGTGATCGTTTCATGAGTCTCCCTGATTTATTGTGAGTCGGCATCGAGCTCTTTAAGCTCAAAATACTGCTTTTGCAAAGCAGCATTTTCAACTTTGAGATGTTCAATGTCTTCGCTGAGATAATTTTGACGCTCTTCGAGATCGAGTAAAACGCTTAATGAATTGTCACCGAAAAAGATGACACCCAAATAAATACCGGCAACCAAAACAAATCCCGCCGCAAGAAGGAATTTAGCGGTAGGGAGGCCAAAGTAGCGCTCGCTTAAGCTCTCTTTTTCCTCATGCAGCAGGGTATGGTCGTCTTTTTGCATCACTTGAAGAGGGCACTTCCTAAGTATTCGCCGTACATCACTTCGGTTTCTATTTCTAGAAGACGATTGTACTTAGCGGTACGTTCTCCACGTGCGGTTGAACCTGTTTTGATTTCACCGCAGTTAAGGGCTACTGCAAAATCGGCGATAAAGGCGTCTTCGCTCTCACCGGAACGGTGAGACATAACGCATTTATATCCGTTACGTTGCGCAAGACGAACGGTTAGCATAGTCTCGGAGACAGATCCGATTTGGTTCGGTTTGATGAGAATAGCATTCGCAATCCCTTTCTCTATCCCTTCTGCTAAAATGTTCGCATTGGTAACGAATAAATCATCTCCGACAAGCTGAATTTTGGATCCTAAACGCTCAGTCAAGATTTTCCATCCAGCCCAGTCATCTTCGCTCAAACCATCTTCGATCGATACGATAGGGTATTTGGAACAAAGATCGGCGTAATAATCAACCAACTGTGCAGAGGTAACGGTTCTGTTTTCGGAATCAAGACGATAACCGCCTTCAGTTACAAGTTCAGAAGCGGCAACATCAAGTGCAATAGCGATTTGTTCACCTGCTTTGTAGCCGGCTTTTGCGATTGCTTCCATGATAACTTGGATCGGTTCTTCGTTTGAACTCAAATCCGGAGCGAATCCGCCTTCGTCACCGAGCGCCGTATTGGCACCGCGGTCTTTGAGAATTTTTTTGAGATTGTGATAAACCTCTGCCGATGCACGAAGCCCTTCTGCAAAATCGCTAAATCCGATCGGCATAATCATATACTCTTGGAAGTCGACGCTATTGTCTGCATGGCTTCCGCCGTTGATGATGTTGAGCATCGGAACCGGAAGTACCATTGCATTCGCACCGCCAAGATAACGGTACAATGGAATACCGAGACTTTTCGCTGCAGCACGGGCGACTGCCATTGAAACACCTAAAACGGCGTTTGCCCCAAGGTTGCCATAGTTTTCTGTACCGTCGAGTTCTTTCATCACGGCATCAACCATTGCTTGATTGTAAGGGCTTAGTCCCATAATTGCTTCTGCAATCTCGGTATTGACATGTTCAACTGCTTTGAGAACCCCTTTGCCCATGTAGCGAGAATCTCCGTCACGAAGTTCTAATGCTTCCCGTTTACCGGTACTTGCTCCGCTCGGTACGACAGCACTTTCACGTGTGCCGTCACTTAATTGAACGGTTGCTTTTACTGTAGGGTTCCCGCGAGAATCCATTACTTCGATTGCACTTACTTCATCAATAAAAATCATTCGTCTACCTCACTCATTTCAGATTCATCCATTGCGATGATGCCGCTGACACCCATCGCCGATTTAATTTTTTCTTCGACTTTACGAGCCAATTCCGGCTCATCTTTAAATTTTTGTTTCACGTTTTCACGTCCTTGACCCAGTTTCACATCTTCAAAACTGAACCATGCACCGCTTTTATCAATGATATCCAATTTGACACCGTAGTCGACAAGTTCTCCTTCTTTGGAGATACCTTCACCGAACATGATATCAAATTCTGCTTGACGAAACGGCGGTGCCACTTTATTTTTAATTACTTTTGCTTTGACACGGTTACCGATTTGGCTTTCACCTTGTTTCAATGTAGCAATTTTACGCACATCGATACGGACGGATGCATAGAATTTTAGCGCATTCCCACCGGTTGTCGTCTCCGGTGAACCGTATCCCATCGTTCCGATTTTCATTCGGATTTGATTGATGAAGATAATGGTACAGTTCATCTTGTGCATGATACCGGTGAGTTTACGCAATGCTTTAGACATCAGACGCGCTTGAACACCGACTTGCTGGTCGTTCATCTCCCCTTCGATCTCCACTTTCGGTGTCAATGCCGCAACAGAGTCAATAACGATCAGATCAACGGCACCGCTTCTGACGATGGTTTCTACGATATCAAGCGCTTGCTCGCCGTAGTCGGGTTGGGAAACCAACAGGTTTTCTACATCAACACCGAGATTTTTTGCATATCCGATATCAAGTGCATGTTCGGCATCAATAAAGGCACAAATTCCGCCGTTTTTTTGACATTCGGCTGTGATCTGTAAACTAAGAGTTGTTTTTCCTGAACTCTCAGGGCCATAGATTTCGATAACACGCCCTTCGGGTACTCCGCCGATGCCGAGTGCTAAATCCAGACCGATAGAACCGGTACTGATTGAATTGATCGGCTCGATCTCTTTGTCGCCCAAACGCATCAACGTCCCTTTTCCAAAGGTTTTATCGATTTGTTTCATCGCGAGTTCAAGCGATTTAAGTTTGTTTGGATCCATCATGTGGTGCTCTCCTGAGACTAAAGTGTTTAAAATTGCGTCATAATATGACAAATTGAAATATATTTAAAAAATATGACAAATTGAAATATTAATAATTCACATTCTGGAATAGAGATATTTTAGCGTTATTTGGTTAAAATTTAATTGATATAGCTAAGTGAACAGGATTTTCAGTGAAAAAAATGGTGATAGCCCACTCTCCGGATGCAGATGACATTTTTATGTATTATGCAATCAAGTTTGGTTGGGTCGGGGATAGCAATATTCAGTTCGATAACATTGCATTGGATATTGAAACGCTAAATGTCGAAGCCCTAAACGGGACATACGATATCAGTGCCATAAGTTTCGGTCTATACCCTCATATCCGGAATGATTATGCCCTATTGCGAACGGCAGTGAGTTTCGGACAAGGTTACGGTCCTAAATTGATTCGTAAAAAAGATACCGTTCTTAAAAAACGGTTCAAAGTGGCGCTCAGCGGTAAATACACCACAAATGCATTACTGTTTCGTATCGCGTATCCGGATGCTAAAATAGTCTATATGAATTTTTTAGAGATTGAGCAAGCAGTTTTGGACGGAGTAGTGGATGCCGGTGTGTTGATCCATGAATCGATATTAGGGTATGACGAATCACTTGAAGTGGAACGGGAGCTGTGGGATGTATGGTGCGAGCTCTCCGGCGGCGAACTTCCGCTTCCTCTCGGTGGAATGGCAATCCGCCGTTCCTTGCCGCTGACATCCGCCATTATGTATGAAAATCTTTTAACCAAAGCGGTTCAGATCGCGAGAGACCATAAATCGAATCTTTCTAAAATGCTTATGGAGCGATCATTGGTCCGCATCGATGCACCGACATTGGAAAAATATTTAGAGTTGTATGCAAACGATGAATCGATTACGTTGAACGAAACTCAATACAAAGCCATTGAACTTTTGTTTGAACTGGGGCATAAGCATGGCTTCTTTGATGCTCAAATTAATCCAAAAGACTTTATGATTCCTCTTGAATATACAGAATTGAGGTACAGTTAGTATGAATGCGGTGTACTGCACGTGGGCTCTCTGCCGAGGAGAACTTAGCGTTAGCGTAGCCATCGGGACGAGTTCTGTTGGCGTAAGGATATCAAGATGATGCAAGAAGATTTGATCGGGCTGGGGATCGAGACATTTAAAATAGCGTTGATTTTAGCGCTTCCGGCATTGCTTGTCGGGATGTTTTTAGGGCTTGCGGTCAGTATTTTTCAAGCCACGACTCAGATCAACGAAATGACGCTGAGTTTTATTCCCAAAGTTATCGGAATTGTTATCGTCATTATTCTAACGATGCCGTGGATGATGAATGAGATGCAGGATTTCACGATCCGTATGTTTAATATGATACCTACCTTTACTCAGTAATTTTAGACGCCATCAGAACGCGTCCTGATGGCTACGATAACTCTGTGTTCTCCTCAGCGGAGGGCTCATGCGCGCTTGCGTGCTTTAACTGCACTTTTGGAGTAAGTTTCATTTATGAATACAAAAACCATCGATTTTTCCAAATTTAGTTCGATTCGGATCGGTCCGATTGTCGATGTGGCCCTAATTGAAAACGATGGTGTACCGGAGGGGCATTTTATCGTCGGAAGTGCTAATAATCTCCTAGTCTCTCCTACTCCTCCGCCATTAATGATTCTTTCCAAGCAATATGATTTTATCCGACTCGAAGAAGACGGGCTCCATATCGGTGCCGCCACACCGGGAGGGCGGGTGGTTTCCTTCTGTAAAAAGCACGACATCGCCCACTTTGAATATTTATCAAAGCTCCCCGGAACCCTCGGCGGAATGCTCAAGATGAATGCTGGGCTGAAAGAGTATGAAATCTTTAACCACCTCATTGCTATTCGTACCCAAAGCGGTTGGAAACAAAAAGGGGAGATTGAATACGGCTATCGTAAAACGTCAATCAATGAAGTGGTTTTTGAAGCCGTATTCGAAGCGCAAAAAGGGTATTCGGTTGAGCGGTACGAAATGTTTGCACAGATGCGCTCGAACCAGCCGAATGACCCGAGTGCGGGAAGTTGTTTTAAAAACCCGCCGAATGATTATGCAGGACGGCTTATTGAAGCGGTCGGATTAAAAGGAAAACGCGTCGGTGCAATGGCGTTTAGTGACGTACATGCTAATTTCCTCGTCAATACCGGCGGAGGGACGTATGCGGATGCATTAAGTCTTATAGAAGAAGCCAAAATTCGTGTAAAAGCACAGTTTAATATCGATCTGCAATGTGAAGTTGTAATCATGGACGGCAAAAACTTGACGAAAAAATAATCTTTTGTATTGACTTTCATCGTCATAGTTGATAAAATGACGATGAAATTAAACATTGCAAAGGATTTAAGCATACAATGACCGTCAGTTATATCCGTCCCGATAAAGATTTCGATGGTGTTTATGAGCAGCTTAAATTGATTAACGGCTATGCCGATCAAAAAGAGATTGCTATCCAAGAAGAGTTAGTCGATCAGACCTCTCAGAATAAACGGATAGCCGATCGACACGAAGTGGTTCGATTTTTTCGCTCACTCAACGGAGATACTTTAATCATTTACGATACATGGACATTAAGCAGCTATATCGAGGATTTGGTTCAAATGTTTAGCTGTCTACTTAAAAATGACAATACCATACATTTTGTCAAACCGGGAGTGGTAATCGACCGTAAAAGTGATACAATGGTCGTTTTAGGTCTTATTGATCAATTACGTCAGGTCCTCCAAGATGATGCCAAAAAAGGGATCGGAAGACCAAAAGGATCTAAATCATCTTCAAAATTCGATATGTATTTAGAACAAATTATCGATTTATTGAAGAAACGAAAAAGTGTGAGCGAGATTGCACGAGTGTTGGGGGTGAGCCGAAGCTCGCTGAAAGACTATATCGAATCGCGTGAACTTAAAGAAGTTGTGAGCGGTGTAATCGGCATCGGAGATGATGTTGATGCGGAAGCAATGGTTATCGGTACGATCCGATGCCCGAATATTGAAATTAATTCGAAGGAAACAGTGTTATGAGTGAAGTAGTAAGTCCTCAAGGAAAAGAGTATCTGTCAGGGTGGACACCGTGGCGAATTAGACGGTATTGGTTTTACGGACTGATTACGATTTTCGCTCTAGCGGTACCATGGATAAGAGTGGGTGGAAATCATCTCTTTTTGTTGAGCTTTGATAAACTTAAACTCCATTTGATGTTTATTCAATTTGATATGCAAGAGCTCTATTTGATGCCGTTTTTGCTGATGATACTCTTCATCGGTATTTTCGGTATTACCGTTTTGGGCGGACGGGTATTTTGCGGATGGATGTGTCCACAGACTATTTTCCGTGTCGTTTACCGTGATCTTATTGAAACAAAACTCTTAGGACTTCGTAAACGGATCAAAAATAAACAACAAGAGCCGGATTACTCTAAATTTGAGAATAAAATCAAACGCGTGGTCGGTATTTTGTTATGGACCGGATTGGCGTTTATTGCAGCGGCAGATTTGATGTGGTACTTTGTTCCGCCGGAAGATTTCTTGGCATATATTCAAAATCCGATGGATCATACCGTACTTGTCGGGTCGATTCTTGGAATCGTTGCCTTTTTGGTGTATGACGTTATTTTCTTACAAGAGAATTTTTGTGTCTATGTATGTCCTTACTCCCGTATTCAATCGGTATTGTACGATGAAGATACCGTAATGGCGATCTATAATCCAAACCGCGGCGGAGACATTTATAATGAAAATAAAGAGAAATTATTCACCAAACAAAAAGATTTATTATCAATTAATCCAAAAGCCGAATGTACTACATGTGAAAGCTGTGTAACGGTATGTCCGACCCATATCGATATCCGTAAAGGGCTTCAGCTTGAGTGTATCAATTGTTTGGAATGTGTTGATGCATGTACTGAAGTCATGGGTAAACTCGGAAAACCGAGCCTCGTTGAATGGTCGAGTGAAAAAGAGACACTCTTTATGAAAGGGAAAACTCATTATTTCCGTCCGAAAATTATAGGGTATATGGCAATCTTAATCATTGTCAGCGTTATTTTGGGGATGATGGGAAGCAAAAAAGAGTACATGCTCCTTAATATCAACAAAGAAAACCGTTTGTATTCAATTAATAAAACAGACGATGGAAAAGTACGTGTTGATAATGCCTATACGTTCTTGGTACAAAATACGTTGAATGAAGATCATGATTATTATTTTGATGTAATTGCTCCTGCCGGAATGGAAGGTAAAATCAAAATCGGTGAGCCTGAAAAACCGTTCAAAGTGAAACCGGGTATTGTTAAGAAAAAAGTGGTTGTTCTATATACCGATGAGATGTTAGTTAAAGATGACCGTAAAGATACGGTTATACCGATTACAATTCGTGCATATGCAACGGATGCAAAAGACAAAGTGGTTGTCACTCGCCAATCGACCTTTACTTTCCCGCGAGAAGATCTTGTGGAAGAAGTAGAAAAAAATAAAGGAGAAGACTAATCTTCTCCTCTTTTAAAGTGGAGAAGTTAGGATTATTTTTCTTCTCCCTCTTCAGCACCTTCTTTTCCCTCTTTACCGAATGTTTTTTCCAAACCGCTGATTAGCTCTTGTTTCTCAGTACTGCTGAGTCTGGCTTCAGGGTGCGTAGGGAGGAAAAACCATGGTGGCATATCCCCTTCACGTACCTCTTTGGCGGCATCTTTACCTTCATTTTTCTTTTGAATTCCCCACATTGAGACATTGAAATGTTCACGGCCTTCATCGACATCACGCGCCAAGAGCCATGATACAGGGGCGACATTACTGTACCAAGGATATTTGGTCTCATTGGAGTGGCAGGCGGCACATGCACGGTTGAAGAGCTCTTGTGTCCGCGGCGAATCCCACTGCGGTTCGCTCATAACAGGGGGGTTAGTATGATCTTTGCCATATGGGATAAACTGTATTCCTACAGCGATTGCTATTGCAGCGATTGCAATGGTTTTTACCTTCATTAAAAATCCTTTTAACATAGAGTAATAGAATAATAATATATAAACACAAAAGAAATGTTAATAGAAAAAGAACAGCTTTGTTTTAAGGAAGAGAAGAAGACCCATCTCAAAGAGCAAAGATGGGAGGAAAAAGGCGTTTAGTTAGACGAGTACCGCTTCACGTGGACCTTCTTCGAGGTGACCGATAATATAGCCGTCTGTAGATGCTAGTACATCTGCTACATCTGCTTCTTTGACAACGAGGATCATCCCGACACCCATATTGAACGCACGGAACATTTCTGAGCGTTCGACGTGCTGGCCGATAAGTTCAAAAATCGGTAATACGCGGATTGAAGATTCGGTGATAACGGCACGCAACCCTTCCGGTAGTACGCGAGGGAAATTTTCTACGATTCCTCCGCCGGTGATGTGTGCCAATGCTTGAATTTTAGTTTTGAGTGCTTTAAACGTTTTGACATAAATACGTGTCGGAGTGAGAAGGGTTTCGATGAGTGGTTTTCCTTCGAATTCATCTTCAAACTTCATCCCCATTTTTTCAAACAATACTTTACGGGCCAATGAGAATCCGTTTGAATGCAAGCCGGAACTTGGTAGAGCGATGAGGACATCCCCTGCATGCACTTTATCACTGCGGTCAAGTTCACTTTTTTCTCCGATACCGACGGCAAATCCTGCCAAATCGTAATCATCGGAGTGATACATTCCAGGCATTTCTGCCGTCTCACCGCCGATGAGGGCACATTCAGCCTGACGGCATCCTTCAGCAATACCGCTAACTACGGCTGTAGCGGCAGATACATCGAGCTTGCCGGTTGCATAATAATCGAGGAAAAATGAAGGGGTTCCAAAATTACAGATGAGATCGTTAACGCACATCGCGACCAAATCGATACCAACAGTATTATGGATACCTGAGTCGATGGCAAGTTTGAGCTTAGTGCCTACACCGTCTGTTGCGGCAAGCATAACCGGTTCACGGTAGCCTGTAGGGAGTTCAAACGCTCCCGCAAATGATCCGATTCCGCCTAATACGCCGGGGATAGCCGTCGATTTAACGAGTGGTTTGATATTTTCGACAAAACTGTTACCTGCATCGATATCGACACCGGCATCTTTATAGCTGATTTGACTCATGAAGTCCCTCATCTGTTGTAATGAGGGAATTATATCAGATGAGTTGTTAGGGGAAATTTAGGGGATTAATCTTTTTGGGGGCATTTGCCAAAAACTTTTTTGAAAAACCATAATGAAGGGCAGAAATCAGTCAATGCCCATGCCACGATCATGACGATAACAAACGTTTGAATAATGACACCCCACTGCAAATTCCCGGTTGCAAACAATACCATCGCGATTGTCAAGACGATTGCCATCAAAAAACGTTGAATTTTTTCAGCACACATTATAACTCCATTCTATAATAGGATTAATTTGGTAAAATTATATCAAAAGCGGATAGCAGAAGCTTTAATGTAGAAAGATAGCTGGAATATTCAAACCCTTTTAATCTCAGCGTGTTACAATCGCTCAAAAATTCCGTAAAGAAGAGATAACGCAACTCATGAAAACATTTATTTATCCCGAAATGATGGTACACGTCCCTATGTGTACGCATAAAAATCCTACTTTCGTTTTGTTAGCAACGGAGAATAGTGATCTGTTTGGAGAAGAGCTTGGCCGTTATCGTGATATTCATTCAGTAGTTGTGGAAAGCGGCAATTTGCTTGAATCGTTACGAAACGTAGCAGACAAAACGCTTGACGTCGCTATGATCGATACCCTAAGCAGCGATAGTGCCGTATTGGCACATATAAACCGTATTTTAAAAGATGACGCTCTTATGGTTATAAAGCATCCTGATTTGGATGATGTAAGTGCAAATACAAATCTGATGCAGATTTTAGGAAATTATTTCAAAATCATTATGCCGTATCACCTAGAAGACGGTTCTACTCTCTTGTTGTGTTCAAAAGAGTATCACCCGACGGCAGATTTGATTTTGCAACGCAGCGATTTACTGGAAGGGCATCAATACTATAATTGTGACATTCATGTTGCCGCATTTGCGATGCCGCAATATGTTCGTAAAAATTATTTGGGGATTATCCGTAACTAATGGCTTTTGAGTATCATCTTTTTTATCACGCCATCGGAACACGTCCCGATAGCTACGCTAACGCTAAGTTCTCCTCGGCGGAGAGCCCACGCGCAGTAAACCACGCTATTCGAGATAATTATGGCATTTGAATATGCCATTGCACTCACGGGAGGGATCGCAACAGGTAAAAGTACGGTTGCATCTTTGCTGGGTCTAAACGGTTTGCGTATTATCGATGCCGATACTATTGCACATCGTATTTTGGATGAAAACAGCTTTTGGGTAGCCGAACGGTTTGGTGGTGACTTTGTCAAAAACGGAAAAGTAGACCGTCCTGCATTGGGCAAAATAGTTTTTGCCGATCCGGAAGCCAAAAAAGAGCTTGAAACTTTTTTACATCCTAAGATACGGGCAGCTATTGAAGAGCAAAGTGAGAAACAAGACCGTCTTAAATATCCCTATTTGATCGATATTCCCCTTTTTTTCGAGACATTATCCTATCCGATACAAAATTCTGTCGTTGTTTACACCCCTAAAGCATTGCAACTGGAGCGTTTTATGAAGCGAAACGGTTTTTCGGAAGAGGAGTCTCTTCGACGTATCGAGAGCCAAATGGATATAGAGGAGAAAAAAGCCCGTGCGACATGGGTGATCGATAACTCCTCCAATTTAAAACACCTTCAGAGTGAGTGTGAACACTTTGTCGAAACAATTAAAGCTCTCTATCCCGCTCCTAAGGTATAATTACACTTATTATTAATCCCAAAGGATTACCATGCTTCAAATTGCCAAATATTGTGCAAGCGGCAACGATTTTGTCATCTTTCATGCTTTCCAGGGCGCGGATCGATCCGGACTTGCCCGAACGCTGTGTGACCGCCAAAACGGTATCGGAGCAGATGGATTGATTGTCATTCTTCCGCATGAACAGCATGATTTTGAATGGGAATTTTACAACGCCGATGGTTCTACCGCTTCGATGTGCGGAAACGGAAGCCGCGCATGTGCCCATTATGCGCATCGTTTCGGTTTGGCAGGTGAAAAAATGGAATTTTTGACGGGTGCTGGCGTTATCAAAGCTGCCGTTGAGGGGGATATGGTTCAAAGCGACTTGACTCCGCCGCTTGTTATCAATGACGCTATCTCAGAGTATGAGATGACGTGGTGGCTTCTCGATACAGGTGTTCCTCATCTTGTAACATTCGATGCCCACATGGATAACTTTGATATTGCGATGGCGAGAGAGCTTCGTTATAAATACAATGCCAATGTCAATATCGCTCATGTCGAGAGCAATGGGGCTATTCGTGTCCGTACCTATGAGCGCGGTGTAGAAGATGAGACGTTAGCGTGCGGAACAGGGATGGCTGCGTGTTTCTATCGCGCTTCAATCGAGGGGATGGTTGCGGATAATGCTCGTGTGTTTCCTAAAAGCGGAGAGACACTTTATCTGGGACTTGATGAGGGGACGATAACGTTCAAAGGGGAAGTTAAAGGGGTTTTTGAAACCATTTGGAGAAATTAATACTTACTTTCTTTTCTTGTCACCAAGAAAAGAAACAAAAGAAGTGCATCTCTCTGGCAAAGCGCTCACGCGACTCTTGGCACTTCTGCCATCGCGCGTGGTTTCCAAGGAAGCCAGAGAGACGAATATTAAAAGTTATAAGCCTGCTCTTTCCATTATTTGTGCCTGAGCATCGGCGATCAACGGCTCGATAATATCATCCATCAATCCCCCCTGCATAATCTCATCGAGACGGTACAAGGTGAGATTGATACGGTGGTCCGAGATACGGTTTTGCGGATAGTTGTAGGTTCGGATACGGCCTGAACGGTCTCCGGTTCCTACTTGCTCTTTACGCTCAGACATTTCTTTTACTTTTGCCTCTTCGATCTGCATTTCATAGATACGCGCTTTGAGAATTTTCATCGCTTTATCTTTGTTTTTATGCTGGGATTTTTCATCTTGGTTGGTGACGACGATACCGGTAGGAATATGGGTAATACGAACTGCGGAATCGGTCGTATTGACACTTTGCCCACCTGATCCGGAGGAACGCATAACGTCGATTTTCAGATCATTCTCATTGATCGTGACTTCGACGTCATCGACTTCCGGCATTACGGCAACAGTGATGGCGGAAGTGTGAACACGCCCTTGAGACTCGGTTGCAGGGACACGCTGTACGCGGTGGGTTCCAGCTTCATATTTGAGACGTGAGTAAACCTGCTCTCCTTTGATGAGGGCAATGATCTCTTTGTATCCTCCGGCATCGGATGGGCTGGAACTCATTAACTCGATTTTCCACCCTTTAACATCCGCATAGCGGACATAAGCGTTAAACAAATCACCGACAAAGATAGCTGCTTCATCTCCACCTGTTCCTGCTCGTAATTCGATATAGATATTGCGTTTATCATTCGGATCGGCGGGGATGAGAAGTTTTTTGATCTCTTCTTCGAGCGGTGCAACCATCGGTTCAAGACTGCGAAGTTCCTCTTTTGCAAGCTCACCGAGTTCAGCATCGAACGCAAGAGCTTTGTTCTCTTCGATATCATCGAGAAGTTTTTTATACTCGGTTGCTTTGGTTACAATCGCTTGGATGGAAGATTGCTCTTTAGAGAGGTCGGTCATCCGTTTGATGTCATTGCCGATATCAGGAGAACTAAGCAGTTCGGTCAATTCGTTGTAACGGTTGATAAAAGGGGTGAGTTTGTCGGATAACATACGTGTGGTCCTAAAAGAGGCGTTTTGAGAAAATCTAGAAGAGAAAAGCTACCCCAGAGGGGTCAAGCTTAGGCTGCGATTGCGTTAACAGCGAGGTGAAGACGGCTTACTTTACGTGCAGCAGTCTCTTTTTTCAAGACACCTTTGCTAACATATTTGTGTAAGTTGGCGTTAGCAATGACAAGAGCAGCTTGCGCTTCTTCTTTGTTTCCTGCATCTACTGCAGTGCGAACTGCTTTAACGATGTTTTTAATACGTGTGCGATAGAATCGGTTGCGTTCAGTACGCTTTTCCGTCTGACGGATACGTTTCAATGCTGACTTATGGTTTGCCATGGCATTTATCCTTGTCGAATTTTTTTTAGGGTAGAATACTACCTTAAAGATAATTAAAATTAAGTTAAATTTTATAGAGTGTAATAGAATGACGAATATTTTAGGGAGAAAACGGAATGAAATTGTTTGGAACAGATGGCGTACGAGGGGAAGCCGGCTCATTTTTAAGTGCCGGATTGGCAATGCGTGTAGCAATGGCAGCAGGGGTTTATTTTAGAGATCATTCTGGAACAAAAAAAATTCTGGTTGGAAAAGATACGCGTAGAAGCGGCTATATGATTGAGAATGCAATTGTCAGTGGATTGACGGCAGTAGGGTATGACGTGATACAAATCGGACCGATGCCGACTCCTGCAATTGCATTTTTGACCAAAAATATGCGCTGTGATGCCGGGATTATGATATCCGCAAGCCATAACCCGTTCGAAGATAACGGAATCAAATTTTTCGATGCTAACGGTAATAAGCTTTCTGAAGATGTGGAAGCACAAATTGAGGTAATTGCTAATGATCCGGGGTTAATTCAAGATGCTCAGGTGACAGGCAAGAGTTTAGGAGCCGCAAAGCGGATTGATGATGTTATCGGTCGTTATATTGTCCATCTTAAAAATTCCTTTTCGAGTGATTTGACCCTTCATGGCTTGCGTATTGTTTTGGATACTGCTAATGGTGCAGGGTATCGTGTCGGGCCAACCGTTTTGGAAGAGTTGGGTGCTGAGGTGATTGTTCTTCATGATAAACCGAACGGATTTAACATTAACGAAGAGTGCGGTGCAATGCACACCAAAGATCTTCGAAGTGCAGTTAAGCAATACCGGGCTGATATCGGTTTGGCACTGGATGGGGATGCCGATCGCCTAATCGTAATTGATGAAAAAGGGGATGAGGTCGACGGTGATCAGATATTGGGTGCATTGAGTTTGTTTTTACAACGAAACGGAGCACTTAAGGGTGACGGTATCATTGCTACCGTAATGAGTAATCAGGCATTGGAAGATATGTTAAACGCTCATGGACTTAAACTTTACCGCTCAAGTGTCGGAGATAAATACGTTCTTGAAATGATGCGTGAGCACGGTATCAACTTCGGCGGTGAGCAAAGCGGCCACATTATTTTGCATGATTTCGCTAAAACAGGGGATGGGTTGGTGAGCGCGTTACAGGTTTTATCGTTAATGATTACCTCAGGAGAAAAAGCGAGTAAAATCTTACGGCCGTTTAAATTGTATCCTCAAAAATTGGTGAATATCAAAGTTAAAACCAAAAAACCGCTTGATCAAATCAAAGGGCTGGAGGATAAACTCGCTGAAATCGAAGCCGCACATATGCGTCACCTTATCCGTTATTCCGGTACGGAAAATAAACTTCGTGTTTTACTCGAAGGAAAAGATGCAAAAGTGATGGAAAAAGCGATGGACGAGATGGTAAGCTTTTTTGAAAAGGCATTGAATGGCTAGATCGATTGTTATTTTGTTGCTGGCGATGAGCAGTGTTTTTTTCATCGATCAAGCGATTAAATCAATTTTTCTGGGCGGATTTCGGCTCAATACCCAATGTATCGATCTTATCTTGATTTTTAACAAAGGGGTCGCTTTTTCGATGTTCGCTTTTTTAGACGAAGCGTTGAAATGGATTCAGCTTGCATTGTTGTCCGGAGTGATCGGCTATACCCTTTGGCTCAAAAAAACGTGTTATCTTGTCCCTGTAGGCATTATGGCGGGTGCGGGACTCTCTAATGTTGCGGACCGTTTTATCCATGGCGGAGTGGTCGATTACGTTTATTGGCATTGCGGATTTAATTTCGCCGTCTTTAATTTCGCGGATGTAATGATTGATATCGCCGTTATCGCCTTGATGATTTTAAACTTTCGTCCACAGATGTGTAAAAGTTAAGTGACTTTTAACTTCTGCACGGCTATAATTTCGCTCTTGCATTAATTGTGATGGTCTTATAGCTCAGTTGGTAGAGCACTACCTCGACAAGGTAGTGGTCACAGGTTCGAGTCCTGTTGGGACCACCATTAAAAAAACTTCATAAAACACCAGTTACTATATTTATGTATAGTAAGTTACTTCTTTTTTCTTAAAATTTAATAGTGTTGGCCAACGTATTTGAATCATTAACTGTTCTTTAATATGAATTTCAAAATACAAAATAATCATAATTAGTTATCTATGTTTTAGAATTATTGCAATAACATGGAACAATTATCAAAAATAATATACAAGATCAAGAGAAAGGGAATGTTAGCCTTGATCTTTAACTTCAAATGTATTTGAGATAAGATATTACTTAAAATCAATGAAAAAATAAGAGTTTTATTATGAAAAATAAAATTTTACTAACACTTGTCACAGGCACATTGATGTGTTTGACTTTATTGGCTAGTCAAGAAATTAATGATAATTCTATTCCAGCGGTTAAAAGAACAACTATTGAAGGGCAAGGACATTTAAAAGTAGAAAATGGAGATATAAAAACATGTGCAGGTGAAAAAGTATTTTTGCTTAGTAAAGATGACAGTATAACGTTGCAAGACATTAGTAAAAAAATGAAAAAAGTCCAAACAACACTGAATTGCATATCTTGGAAAAAAGATAAATTTGTGGATTACGCAGTAGATTACCAAAATTTGTTAGAAAAATATCCTGATCTAAATGTGACTCACACTGGAAGTATGACCCAATACCATAAAGCACTTCTGGCAGTTAAAGAATTGGAATCTGATCGTTTTAAAGCAATATTAGATAAAAAATTAGCAGAAACGGTATGTGAAATTAATGGAAATTTTCTTTTTAACAATATCCCGCATGGAGAATATGGGATAATTACTTGGATTAGATGGGAAGAATCTATACCTAATATAGATAAGCCAGGGGATTTTAAAGCAATGACTCTTCACGATGTACATGCAATAGTTCAAGTAAATGAATTTCTGCAAAAGGTCAATGTAACGGATATAAAATAAAAGTATATTTCCGAATTATTTTTCTCAAAGATAGCATCACTTTTATTTTTTAATCGTAAACCAATCAACAATCACGTATAATCCGCGATATTTTCTCATACGAGGCACCCCTATGGATATTATTGCGATCAAACATAACGATCAAATAATCGATTTACAAACCGCTGGGGCACTTGGAATTACGGGTGAAGAGATCGTCTACGATAATTCGCCCGAGTCTCTCGAAGTGATTCGACATTCCTGTGCTCATTTGATGGCTAAAGCGATCAAAGCACTTTACACCGATGCGAAATTTTTCGTCGGGCCTACGGTAAAAGAGGGCTTTTACTACGATTTTAAAGTCAACGAACACATTAGTGAAGAAGATCTTAAAACGATTGAGAAAAAAATGCTTGAGATTGCCAAAGGCAAAGAGAAGATTGAGCGTTATGAAATCACCAAAGAAGAAGCGCGGGCAAAATTTGCAAACGATCATCTTAAACAAGCGGTTATGGACCGCATTCCGAGCGATACGGTAACGATCTATAAGCAAGGCGCGTTTGAAGATCTCTGCCGTGGACCGCATTTGCCAAGCGTAGGATTGATTCGCCATTTTAAATTGACCAAAATCTCGGGTGCGTATCTCGGCGGTGACAGTAAAAATGAAATGCTTACCCGTATCTACGGAATCGCATTCGCCGATAAAGAGTCGCTTAAAGCCTATCTTGATCAAATGGCGGAAGCGGAAAAACGGGACCACCGTAAAATCGGTGCGGAGATGAAACTCTTTACGTTCCGTGAAGAGGTGGGTGCGGGTTTCCCGATCTGGCTTCCGGCCGGTGCACGTATGCGCTCGCGATTGGAACAGCTCCTCTTCAAAGCGCACCGCAAACGCGGATATGAGCCGGTTCGCGGTCCGGAAATGCTCCGAAGTGATTTGTGGAAAGTATCAGGCCACTATCAAAACTACGGTGAGAATATGTATTTCACCAATATCGATGAGCTGGAATTTGGGGTTAAACCGATGAACTGTGTCGGTCACATCAAGGTGTATGAACACGACTTGCATTCATACCGTGACCTTCCGCTCAAATATTTCGAGTACGGTGTTGTGCACCGTCATGAGATGACGGGAGCGCTTCATGGATTATTCCGTGTTCGTGAGTTTACCCAAGACGATGCACACATTTTCTGTACGGCGGATCAGATTGAACAGCAGATTATCGAAGTCGTCGATTTTGTTGACAAAATCATGAAAACGTTTGAGTTTAATTATAAAATGATGATTTCGACAAAACCTGAAAAAGCGGTCGGTGATGATGCGGTATGGGAAATTTCGACCAACGCTTTGAAAACGGCGATGGATAAAAATAATCTCGCGTATGAGATCGATGAGGGGGGCGGAGCGTTTTATGGCCCTAAAATCGATATCAAAATCACCGATGCTATCGGACGTGAGTGGCAATGCGGTACAATCCAGCTCGATTTCAATTTACCGGCACGTTTCGAACTCGAATACAACGGTGAAGAGAACGCTAAAATTCAGCCGGTAATGATTCACCGGGCAATTTTAGGTTCGTTTGAGCGATTTGTTGGTATATTGACGGAGCATTACGCTGGGGAATTCCCGATGTTCATCGCTCCGACGCAGGTGGCTATCGTTCCGATCGCCCCTGCACACGAAGCGTACGCACGTGAATTGGCCGATAAATTGATCGATTTGGGCGCCGATTTTGAGATTTTCGATAAAAATGAAAGTCTCAATAAACGTATCCGTACAGCGGAAAAAGGACGTGTGCCTATGATTATCGTTTTAGGCGATGAAGAGGTTACTAACAAAAGTATTGCGGTGCGTGATCGACGCAAACGTGAACAATATAATCTAAGCGAAGAGGATTTCCTCTCCTTGGTTAAACAAAAAATTAATGAGGTACATTTTTGATTAAAAAACAAGACCGAGTCCTGATGAACGAAGAGATCAGGGTCCCTGAAGTACGCTGTGTTGTAGACGGCGGTGAAGCATTAGGTATCATCTCAATCAATGAGGCGATGAACAAAGCAAACGAACTGGGACTAGATTTAGTTCTCATCTCTCCGGATGCGAAACCCCCTGTCGCAAAAATCATGGACTACGGTAAGTTTCATTACCAAGAAGAGAAAAAGAAAAAAGAAGCCCGCAAAAAGCAAACCAAAGTTGAAGTCAAAGAGATCAAACTTTCGGTTAAAATCGCGGATAACGATGTCGGCTATAAAGTAAAACATGCACGTGAATTCCTCGAAGAAGGTAAACATGTCCATTTCCGTGTATTCTTGCGCGGTCGTGAGATGGCACACCCTGAATCGGCTGTAGCGGTATTACAACGTGTTTGGCCTATGGTTGAAGATATCGGGACTATGTATAAAGCGCCAGCTATGGAAGGGCGTTATTGCAATATGATGATTCATCCGAAAAAAGACGATAAGAAGTAATTTATCTCCGTTCGCCCTGAGCTTGTCGAAGGGCAGCGCTCATGGTTCGACATACTCAGCACGAACGCCTCTCTCCTCTAATATGTCAATCAATGAATAAAAAGCTTTTTTATGGTATAATCCGCGTCTCGTTTAGAGAATTTTTGCGAAAGGATCAAGTCGATGCCAAAAATGAAATCGGTAAAAGGGGCGGTAAAACGCTTCAAAGTGAAGAAAAACGGCACAATCAAACGTGGTAGCGCATTCCGCAGCCATATTTTGACAAAACAAGATGCTGGGACTCGACGTAAGCAAAATGCACCAAAAGTGGTTGCTAACGTAGACGTTAAAGCTATCAAAAAGATGATCGTAGACTAATAATCTACTTTTTAACCCTCCAGCATAACGCTGGGCAAGTCCGCAAAGCGGCACCCCGTCATTAAAATTGAAATGAACCGGGTCAAGAAAGGAAAAAAATGCCAAGAGTAAAAACTGGTGTCGTAAGACGCAGACGTCATAAAAAAGTATTGAAACTCGCACGTGGTTTCTACAGTGCACGCCACAAACATTTCCGTAAAGCGAAAGAGCAACTCGAGCGCTCACTCGTATACGCGTTCCGTGACCGTAAACAGAAAAAACGTGAATTCCGTAAATTGTGGATTATCCGTATCAATGCGGCATGCCGCCTAAACGGAATGAGCTATTCAGTATTCATGAACGGCCTTAAACGTGCCAACATCGAACTTGATCGCAAAATCCTTGCTGACATGGCAATGAACGATGCAGCGGCATTTACTGCCCTCACCACTCAAGCTAAAGCAGCACTGTAAATTCTAAACATTTCAGGGATTTATCCCTGAAACCTTCAATCTTCTAATCAAATTCCTACTTTATTACACTTATAAACCGTTCAAAGAACGATTTACTGTTCGATTTTATACCCTTTTTTCTCTAAACACGTTTTGCATTCAACGGTTATCGGAGCTTTAGATGCTTCTCCGGCGGCTTTGAGATCATAATAACGGCACTCTTCGAAATCGGCTTTCATACGATCTTGGGTTGTCCCTGCCGGACAGATGAGTCCGTTAACGGCAATTTGTTTTTCAGCGCATCCGCTGAGTACTACGATAGCGGCAGTAATGCCGAAGAAGAGAGTTTTTTTCATAATGTGTGTTCCTGTTTAAGTGGGTTTTGGATTAATTCTTTCATTGCTTCCGCTGTTTTTCTAATTTCCCATTGCGCATGTTCATCAAGACGTAATTTGAAATAATTTGCAAGCTGGGTAGGCATAAATGCTCCCCAGATTTGTGTATAAGCGGCTTGAGGGATGATTCTTCGTGCTTCCTGAGGTTTGACCCCGGCATCAATCGCGTTCATATAGTGCTCTACGCATAGATCGATAATTTTTTGTGTGTCATAGTCGCCTGTTGTAATCGGAACCATTTTCTCACTAATGTAAAAATCAAACGGGACCCGTTTGCCGGAGACATATCTTCGTGACAGTTCTTGCCAGTTTATGCGATGACGAACCATCTGAGATCGTGTCGGCAAATCGACTTTGTATAGAAATACATGAAAGTTTTTGCGGATAATTTCTGCATCGTCCAAAGTATTGTAAATTTGTCGTATATCAAAGCTATACCCGTCTTTATCATTTTCAAAATCATAAACAATGGCACGATAGTTTGTCAGTAAATACTTGCCGTCTTCAACAAGTTCTCCAAATTTTTTTACATTGCTATACTCTTTTTGGAGCAATTCTGAATGCATCGGATTTTTAAAATTAAGTAAAACAGGTACAAACTCGAATGAGCTTGAAGGGAGTCCCATGGACTCTGCCATCAGCCGATTATACAGGGTTTCACTGCCTAACGCTTTTGGAGATTGATAACAAATCGATGCTACCTGTGTGATTGCTAAAATACGATTCTCTTCCGAAGTGTTAGCGTGTGAAAAATCCCATTCTTCTACAAAGGCGATATTGTCACCGAAGATATTTTCTTTACTATTGATTTTTGTAATTGACATTTATTATTCCTAATTAATAGGGTTACATTCATTTAGCATTTATGAAAGTAATTGTGAGAGAGTATAACTAAGTAAGGTGTAAAAGACGCTAAAGCGTCAATTACATTATAAATACGTGAGGAACGATAAGAGGATATTTTTTCATTTTGCGATAGATATGTTTACGTACTACTTGACGTAGATCATTTTCCAAGGCTTTAGGGTTCTCGATGAGCCCCGGTTTGAGGTTGATCAAGAAGTGCTCTAATACATCTTCCATCTCTTGGGCAAACGCCTTGTCATGACGGTCAGCGACGATACCGAAGCTGGTAACAAGAGGTTTAGAGAGGAGTCGTGATTCAGAGGCGCTGACTTGTGCAACCAGCATAACCATCCCCTCAGATGCCATTTTTTGACGATCGATAACGATATCATCTTCGATCTGGTGGTTGTTTTGGTTGTCGATGTATGTTTTACCCGTTTTAACCGTTTTGGTTTTACGCATCATTTTTGTGTTGACTTCGATACAGTCACCATCACTCATTAGGAGAATATTACGCTCTGGTACTCCACAAGCTATAGCCGTTTCACGGTGTCTCATAATATGGTTATATTCACCATGGATCGGGAGAAAGAATTTCGGGTTAGTAAGGCGAAGCATCAATTTCTGCTCTTCAAGGCTTGCATGCCCCGATACGTGAATATCTCGGTCGTTAGCAACACGTGCGCCGGCACGTTGCAGGTAGTTGAGCATTCCTGAAATCGATCCTTCATTCCCCGGAATCGCACGCGCGGAGAGGACGATCATATCGGTCGGTTTGATCTTGATGTGACGGTGTTCTCCGATTGCCATACGGAAAAGGGCTGAGCTTGGTTCACCTTGGCTTCCGGTGGTGACGATCAAGACATCTTTATCGTTCATTCGATTGGCCTCTTCGGCATCGATGAAGATGTTTTTAGGAAGTTTGATGTAATCGTATTGCATACATACTTCAAGGTTACGTTCCATTGAACGGCCGATTACACATACTTTACGGTTATACTTGAGCCCGTATTGGATTGCTTGGTATACACGGTGAATATTCGAGCTGAAGGTTGACATGATGATACGACCTTCTGCTTTCGAGAAGATACGGTCAAATCCGGGAGCAACGGTAAGTTCACTTGGTGTCCACTCTTTATTGTACGAGTTGGTTGAGTCGCTTAATAGACACAAAACCCCTTTTTCCCCATAGTGCGCAAGGCGGTGAATATCGGCTGTGTACCCATCGATAGGAGTAAAGTCGATTTTGAAGTCACCCGTATGGATAATGGTTCCCGCTTTGGTTGTGATTGCCAATGATGATGAGTCGATAATCGAGTGGGTCATATGCATCCATTCGATATCAAAATCATTTCCGATGCGATAGACTTGGCGTTTAACGATCGGGTTGAAATAACGACGGAAATCACGCATGTGGTGCTCGTCGAATTTGTTGCCGATCATGGCAAGAGGCAAAGGTGTTCCGTAAATCGGGAATTGCATCTCTTTGAATAGATAAGGGACCCCACCGATGTGGTCTTCGTGGGCGTGAGTAATGATAACGGCTACGATTTTTTTACGAATTTCTCTCAAATAGCTGAAATCCGGAACGAGGATATCGACACCGTGCATCTCTTCATCCGGGAAACTCATCCCGATATCGATAACAATGGCTTCATTTTCGGTTTCGATAACCGTGATATTTCCACCGATTTCTCCAAGACCGCCCAATGGGGTGATACGGACTTTATCGTTGTTCTCAAGATTGAGTTTAAAATGGGGATTTAGACGATTTTTGTGCGCATCCTGATTTTTAACGACGAAATCGCGCAAATTGCTGTCAATCGGTGCACTTGGGGCTCCGCGACGGCCGCCTCGGCCTCGGTCACGTCCGCCGCGATTTGGTTCAGCATCGGCTGCATTGCCTTCAACTCCCTCAGTGCGCGGAGGGCGGTTGTCTTGACGCGGAGGACGGTTATCGGTACGTGGTGGTCGATTGTCGGTACGTGGAGGACGGTTATCTTGACGCGGAGGTCTGTTGTCGGTACGCGGAGGGCGATTGTCTTGGCGTGGCTCGGTACTTACGTTACCTTCAGTACCCTCCGGGCGGTTGTTATTTCGGCTTCGAAACGGTCTTCGGTTGTTTCGGCGTTGACCGGTTTCTCCCTGAGGTTGTGCTTGGGGTTCGGTTGTTTGTTCATCGGACATAAATTTTCCTTCTGGACGCTTTGTTAAAAAGCGCAATATATTTTAGTATGTTATAGATGCTCTAAAATGCCCTGAGAAAGGTTATTTTATAAGGGCGTAGAGCCGGTGAAAGTCAGAGGTGTCAAGCTGATGAGGTCGGATGGAACGTTCTAGCTCAAGCTCTTGAAAGGCTCGAACGAGAAGATCGCCATCATAGCGTGCGGTTAGATTTTTGTGGAGGGTTTTACGTGGCTGTGTAAAGGCCGTTCGTAAAAATTCTTCAAACCCTTCATCATTACGATTCGTACGTTTAGAAATGAGCAGTACGCACGAATCGACTTTGGGAGCAGGATCGAATGCGGTGGGAGGAACGTGTAAAACGATCTCCGCCTCTCCGACACTCTGCGTAATTACGCTGAGCGCTCCAAAAGCTCTCTCTCCGGGTGCGGCAGAGAATTTCTCCGCCACTTCACGCTGTATCATGACAAGCAAGTTTCGGCACGCCGGATCGGCGAGGGCTTTGAGGATGATATTTGTCGCGATATAGTAAGGCAAATTGGCCACTAAATCGTACGGTTCATCCAAAAGCTCACTCTTCCAATGCTCTAACACATCTCCGCAACGGAGGGTAAGGGCGTTGGTAGCGATAGCATCGGCAAATTGGTGCGTCAAATGCTTGCACAAGTCGGTATCGACCTCAAAAGCGGTAACACTTTTGACATCAACTAAATACTTAGTTAAATCACCTAATCCAGGCCCGATTTCTGCGATACGATGAGGCGTATCGGGCATCGATTGGATGATTTGTGCTAAAACAGCTTCATCTTTTAAAAAGTTCTGTCCAAATTTCTTTTTGGCAATTGCGGCACGGTCTTTTTGCATTGGCCTGATTGTACCTGATAAAGTGTTAATCCCCAATTAAACCACAAAACAAAACGTTTATAAGCTTTTTGAATGAAGTTAGACAACTTATTTCCTTTATCGTTACTTTTGGTAATGGGGGATATACTTTCACAATGATTACATGCAAGGTTTTAAATGGACAATAACTATTTTGCAAAACGGATAATCCCCTGTTTGGATGTAAAAGACGGACGAGTCGTAAAGGGTGTTAATTTCGTTGGACTTAAAGATGCGGGAGACCCTGTTGAAGTGGCAAAACGCTACAATGAAGAGGGTGCAGATGAGATTACTTTTTTGGATATAACCGCATCCCATGAAGAGCGGGATACGATCGTTCATATCGTCGAGCAGGTAGCGAAAGAGGTCTTTATCCCCCTCACTGTCGGCGGCGGGATCCGTGTGCTCGATGATATTTATAAACTCCTTGCCGTGGGCTGCGATAAAGTGAGCGTCAATTCTGCAGCGATCAAACGTCCTGAATTTATCAACGAAGGGGCCAAACGGTTCGGTTCCCAGTGCATCGTTGTCGCGATCGATGTTAAAAAGACGGGCGACCAATACAACGTCTATCTCAACGGCGGACGTGTCGATACGGGGATCAATGCGCTCGAATGGGCCAAAGAGGTAGTCGACCGCGGAGCAGGTGAAATTCTGCTTACCTCGATGGACGCCGACGGTACGAAAGCCGGATTTGATCTCTCTATCACCGAACAAATCAGCCGCACCGTCAATGTACCGGTCATAGCCAGCGGAGGAGCCGGGACGATGGAACACATCAAAGAGGCGTTCGAGCACGGTGCCGATGCGGCCCTGGCGGCGAGTATCTTCCACTACAAAGAGATCGATATTATGGATCTGAAACGTTATCTATCGGCTAACGGGATTCCGGTACGGCTCTAAGTTTTCAATGTGTTATAATTGAGCTAATAAAAGTTATGGGAAAAAGGAGGATATTATGACGACAAACATTAAAAAGTCAGATATTTTAGACTACCTTTTACAACATTTTCAAGAGTTCAAAACCAAATATAATGTCGAACAAATCGGACTGTTTGGAAGTTACGCACGTGACGAAGCCAAAGAGAACAGTGACATCGATATTTTTGTCAAAATGAAGCCCTCATTGTTCGATATGGTCGCGATCAAAGAGCAGATTGAAAATGATCTGCACAAAAAAGTGGACATTGTCCGTGAACACAAACACATGAAACCTCTCTTTTTAGAGATGATCAAGCGAGATGTGATTTATGCACAATGATCGACTTTTGATCCTCCGTTCTACCCTCGAAGATATTATCACCTCGTTAAAACTCATCCAACAACGATTTAAAAGCATCCAAACGGCGGATGATTTTCTAAAAGATGAACATGGACTTGAAAAACTCGACAGCATCTCGATGCGTCTCATTGCTATCGGGGAGGGTTTTAAAAACGTCGATAAGCTCACCGATTACCAGCTTTTGGAAAAATACCCAGAAATTCCGTGGAAACAGGTCAAAGGGATACGAGATATTTTGTCCCATCACTATTTTGACCTCGATGCTGAAACGATTTTCGAGATTTGTGCGAATGAGATTGATGGATTGTTAAGTGTGACGATGACGATATTGGATGAAACATATCAACAATCAGAATCTTAATATTTAGTATTATGACTTGACAAAATGGTGGTGAATAGTGACTAATCAGGAAGAATTACAAAAAAAATTTAGAGAATGGGCCGCTACTACAGTCAAAAATAAATCTTCTATAGATGACTATATTAGATCATCAATGAATAATTTATTACCTAATAAATTAAGAGAGTTAGGTGAGAAAGGTGATTCATTTGTATCAATTTTTCAGACTACAGATATTGATTGGTTGAGTACTCTATATCATCGACTTCTTCGTAATGGTGATCTTTTTGAATTTAATGAACAGACTTATAACAGACAACCAAGTGCTGCAATCAAGAAATATATTGAATTTTTACAACAAAAAAATCAACAGAAAACTGTTTTTTCTCTAAATCAAATTCTCTATGGTCCTCCCGGCACAGGAAAAACCTATAACACAATTAACAAAGCGTTAGCAATTATCGATGGAAATGTTCCAAGTGAGCGAAAAGAGGCAAAAGCCAAATTTGAGGAGTACCGCAAATCGGGACAAATAGAGTTTGTCACATTTCATCAAAGCTACGGGTATGAAGAGTTTGTCGAAGGAATCAGAGCTATACCCGTCGGAGAAGAGGGAAATGAAGACGGCGAAGAGATGATTTACGCTGTTAAAGATGGAATTTTTAAAAGAATGTCTAAAACATCATTGGAAAATTACACCAAAAGCAGTAATCCCATTTCAAGTAAAAGAAAATTTTTCCTTCATGCTAAAACATTGAATATCCAAGCTGAAATGATCGAAGAAGATGCTAACACCTACAGAGTATTAAAAGGCTCAAAAATCCGTAAAGGTCAAGCCGCATCATTTGAAAATTACAACTATGTTGCACTGAAAAACAAACTTTTAGAACATGCCAAACTAAAAGAAGAAGCAGAGTTTTATATTATGGAAGAGGATTATATTTTCCAAAGTATGAGTGCAGCATCTTCGGTGATTCTCGGAAGACAATCAAACGGTTATACCGATTGGAAAGAGATTTCTGTAGAAAATAATTTGTTCAATCTTGATCAAGAAAAACGAAACTACATTCTTATTATCGACGAAATTAATCGCGGTAATATTTCTAAAATCTTCGGAGAACTTATTACTTTGATTGAACCGAGTAAGCGTATCGGTGCAGATGAAGCGATCAAGCTCCAACTCCCTTATAGTAATGAAGAGTTTGGTGTTCCTCAAAACCTCTATATCATGGGAACTATGAACACGGCAGATCGTAGTATTGCGCTCATGGATACGGCGTTACGCCGACGGTTTCATTTTGAAGAGATGATGCCCGATTTGGAAACGCTAAATGACAAAATGATTGAGGGGATTGATCTCAAAAAAATTCTCTCAACAATTAATCAGCGTGTCGAATATCTCTATGATCGGGATCACACGATTGGGCATGCCTATTTTATCGACGTTAAAAGCAAAGCAGATTTAGACGATGTGATGCGTAACAAAATTTTCCCTCTTTTGCAGGAATATTTTTACGACGATTGGGAAAAGATTTTAATGGTATTGGGTGATGGCTTTATCGAAAAAAGAGAAGTAAAATCGGATATTTTTGATTATAAACCCGATGACTATCTCGAAGATGAAAAATTCATCTATTCGATCAAAGAGAGTTTTGATTACACAAAACTGCAATCATGATTATCAAAGAGTACGAATTTTTACAGTGTAAAGATGAGCAAAGACCTCATTTTATCACACGTCAAAATTTTGAAGCGATTGAAAAATTCGTGCTCGAAAACGAACCGACCGTTGAATATTTCAAACTTACTACCAAAAAAGGTTTTGGCAAAGTATTGCAAGCACAAAATTTTGTGGGAGTGATCCAAACCAAAGACGGCACGACCATCGAAATTCTCCCTAAAATCGCTCAAAACGACGATCCGAAACAAGCAAAAGAGATTTTGTTTAAAATGCTTCGGACGGTCCGAAACTCCCCTTTTAAAAGTTTTAATTCGGCACATTTGCAGAGTGCTAAAATGCCTTTGTTTGAGATATTTATTACGATGTTTTTGGATGAGCTTGCCAAAATCGTTCAGCGTGGAATCAAAAGCGATTACATTGCCCGCGAAGAGAATCTCTCTTTTCTCAAAGGGAAGCTCAAAATGGGAGAGCATATCAAATATAACTTTATTCATAAAGAGCGTTTTTTTGTCGAGTATGCAGAGTTTAGCAGTGATCGTATTGAAAATAGGCTGATCAAAACCTCGTTGCAATATCTTTATAAACGCTCTTCCTCTAACCGTAATCAGCAACGAATTCGAGAATTTTTGTTTGTATTCGATTCGATTTCACCGTCGGTGGATTTTGAAATAGATTTCTCTAAAGTAAAACTCAATCGACAGATGAGAGATTATGAGCAAGTCTTGATTTGGTGCAAAACATTTTTGGAGAATAACAGCTTTAGCCCTTACAAAGGAGATGATCTTTCGTTCGCACTTTTGTTTGATATGAATTTACTATTTGAAAGCTATGTAGCGGCATATTTGCGCCGACAGTATGAGCATATCACTACTCAGGATAAAACACACCATTTGGCGTATGAAAACGGTTCGGGGAAATTTAGACTCAAACCCGATATCGTTATTCATCACAATGGGCAGATGATCATTGCCGATACCAAATGGAAAATTTTAGACGAAGAGAAAACAAACAATGGTGTCACGCAAAGTGATATGTATCAGCTTTACGCATACGGCACAAAATACGAGGAATGCAAAGATATGTATTTGATTTATCCAAAAAGTAAAGAAGTGCAAGGAACCCATTTTCACTATTTCAAAGAATCAACTTGTAAATCAAATCAAGGTCTAAATCTAAAAGTAGTATTCTTCGATTTAATTAACAATAAGGTGTGTGATGATTCTCTGTGCCGGTAATAACGAGACGTTTGATTTTGCTATCCCTATCGGTGTAGGTTTGATTGACAGTGCGATCAATTTGACTCGTCACTGTTTGGTTCATAAACCCGAATTTATCCTTTTTGTTGGAAGTGCCGGAAGTTATGGCGAACACAAAATCCATGAGATTATCGAGTCTAAAACAGCGGCTAACATCGAGTTAGGGTTTTTAGATAAAAGTGCCTATACTCCGATCGACAATGTCGTATCGGCACAAACGGAGCAGATCAAGGATGTTATCGTCAACTCCTCGAATTACATTACTACCAGCGAAAATGCTATGGTAAAAATGAGAGCACTTGGTATGGGACTCGAAAACATGGAGTTTTTTAGTGTTATGCGTGTAGCACAAGTCTTTGGTATTCCGGCGGGAGGCGTTTTTTGTGTTACGAATTATTGTGACGCGAATGCCCATCGTGACTTTATCGCTAACCATGGGTTTGCAAAAGTATTGCTTCGTGAACATCTGGTAAACAAAGGGATGATTCGTGCCTAAATTATGTATTTTGGATTACACCAAAGCTGAACTCGCTAGCGTGGTGAAACCTTCCTTTCGTGCCAAACAGATTTGGGGCTGGATCTATCATCAGTATGCGACGAGTTTTGAGTCGATGGCGAATCTCCCCAAAGCGATGCGCGAAGAGCTGGCAAACCAATATGAAATTATGCCCCTCAAAATTGCTCGTAAAGAGTGTTCCACCGATGGGACGATCAAATATCTTTTCGAACTGAGTGACGGTAAGACCGTCGAGACGGTATGGCTCAAGATGAAGGACGAGAGCATCGACGAAGAAGGAAATATCGAACACGAAGCACGATATACCGTCTGTGTTTCGACGCAGGTCGGGTGTAAAGTGGGGTGTTCATTCTGTTTGACGGCAAAAGGGGGATTTACCCGTGATCTGAGTGCGGGGGAAATCGTAGCGCAGGTGCTGGCAGTCAAAATGGACAACAACCTCGCCGCACACCGCCGTCTCAACATCGTCTATATGGGGATGGGGGAACCGCTCGATAATCTCGAGAATCTGGCCAAAGCCATTACTATTCTCAAAGACGAAGAGGGATTATCGATTTCGGGGAAACGGCAAACGGTTTCCACAAGCGGGTTGAGTACGAAAATCGATAAGCTCGGTGCGATGGATTTGGGCGTTCACATCGCTATTTCGCTTCATGCGGTTGATGATGAGCTGCGCAGTGAATTGATACCGATGAATAAAGCGTATAATATCGCCTCCATCATTGATGCGGTAAAACGGTTTCCGATCGATACCCGTAAACGGGTAATGTTTGAATATTTGGTTATCAAAAATAAAAATGACGATCTTGGATCGGCAAAAAAACTGGTCAAACTGTTACACGGCATCAAAGCCAAAGTGAATCTGATCTATTTTAACCCGTATGAGGGGTCTGATTATCAGCGTCCGACCCGTGCCGATATGGTGGCGTTTCAAGAGTATCTGATCAAACACGGGGTACTTTGTACCATTCGCGATTCCAAAGGTCTGGATATCAGTGCGGCATGCGGACAGCTCAAAGAAAAAGAATTGAAGGAAGTGATATGACCGGAATGGACTGGATTCAAATCGTGTTTTTAGTGCTCGTTGTCGGTGTCGGTTTAGGCGGTTTTGTATGGGCCGCAATGAAAAAAGACTAATTTACCACACATATTTAATCATTGCCTGAAAGACATCGTTATCGCTATGATAACTGTTTTCATGGTAGTAATGCCACTCCGTTCCGATTTCTAATTTCCCTTTTGATATTCCAATGTTCGGCGCAAGATCAAACAACAGCTGGTTTTGGCTTAAAAAATCTCGTGTCGTCCAGTCGGAAAATCCTTCAAAATGCCAACGTTCACCCAAAGGAACATAGTAGTTTGCCGAGAGCTGATAGGTATCGATTCCCACATCTTGGATCTTTCGGTAGAGATTGAGTCCAAATACGCTGAACCCCGGAATGTTTAAGTCGCTCCCGATTCCGTAAAGCCATGCATGATAGGTACTGGAACCGTTGTACTGAAATGCGGTATACCACTCTTTTACAAGCCCCTCGGAAGGTGCAATATCCGCAATTTTATTGAGGCTTAAGCGGGGGGAAAATTCACCGTAGAGATCATTCTTTTTATCGGTAAAACGGAGCCCTTTCGGGGCGTGTACGTAATCGGCGAAAGTAAACAAATCCCCATACTCAAATGTCCGATAATGCTCTATGGTTACTGTCTGCTTGTTTCCGCTTTGGGTATCGAGGAAGGTAGGACCTTCAAAATTTCCGTAGAGATATTGGATGTTAGTGGTCGAAAAGGCACTTAATTGGGCTGTAAGGAGCGCACTGATGATGAACGCCCGTTTCATTGAGATATCTTAGCCGTTTGAAATAATTGATCGATTTGTGCGAGTAAATCCAAAGGATCGGCTTGGATCCCGTGTACCATAATCCCAAAATGAAGATGAGGCCCTGTAATACGGCCGGAAGCACCGCTCAGTGCAATAGGCTGTCCTTGTTTGACGTAATCACCCACGTTGACATCAAATCGGCTGAGATGGAAGTAGCAGGTGTACAGCCCTTCCCCGTGATCGATGATAATCGTCCCTCCGGAGTAATAGCGTTCCTCTGTAAGGACAACGATACCATCGTTTGAGGCCAGAATAGGTGTAGGGGTTTTGGCTCTAAAATCGACTCCGCCGTGATAGCTTTTGAGGCTTCCGTTATAAGTGCGAGCAGAACCGTACTCACTGGTAATGATCGACTCGATCGGTTTGATAAAAGGTTTGTTCCAATACCGTATCGGGGTAAAGTGCCCGTAAATCGCCATCGCTTCCGCACGTTCACGGGCAATTCTCTCCAACGCCTCCGGAGGAGGAGATACGAGCGCAGGATCAACGCTAAGTGTTTCAATAGGATATGGGGCACTTTGGACGTTTAACGTTAGAGGAGTGATTTTTCCCGGGGAAATCCAGGTAAGATTGATGTCACCGCTAGGCGTATAATAATCAATCGGAAGAAAGACGATCCCTTTGGTCGGATCGAGTGGATGGGATAAAACGCTGACGTTCAGTTCATTCATGGAAACGACTCCCGCAGGCGAAGGGAGGGTAATAATAATACTTTTACCGTTGTACCCGTCTATCCCCCACAAAGATATAAATCCGAGAAATAAACTGATCAAAAGACGCATGAGACTCCAAAAATACTAGATAAATGCAATTGTAGCATTAAGGGAATGAAACGTAATTTTTTCTTTCTCATGCAAGATGAAAAAATGCTTTAGAACATTTATAAAGAAATAGTGTATTATTATTTACTTATGTTGATATTGAAAAGAGATAGGAGTGAAAAAAGTGCGCGTATTGGGTTTTGTCTTGGTTCTTTTGATGAGTGCCGCAGCCATCATATATTTTTACGTGAACCGTTCGACTGAATCTTCGAAAATTCAAATATCAACCAATCCGTGGGTTGGATTTACCCCGTTTATATACGCTCAGGAAAAAGGGTGGTTGGAGAATACCCCGTTTCGTTTCATTTGGCTGGTTGATTTGAGTGATAATGCCCGTCTGTATGAACGGGGATTTACACAAGGTTTTACCGCAACCCAATATGAATTACTGCATTTCAAACATGCCAATACTATCAAACCGGTTTTTTTGATCGATCGCTCTTTCGGCGCGGATGCAATCGTCTCAAACCACTCGATAGAAGAAATCCGTTTTTCTAAAGAGAGTGTCGATGTATATATAGAACAAGGATCGTTGCAAGATGATTTTTTTGAAGCATTCATTTCTGAGTACGGGTTGGATAGCAGTAAGTTCCGCAAAATGGATGCCTCCCAGAAAAGTATTACTACGACAGAATTTGGCAAAAAACCTATCATAATCATCTCATATGAGCCGTATCTTTCAGAGTTAATCAAAAAAGGCTTTAAGCCTATCGCATCGACTCGAAGTATGGAAAATTTCTTCGTTGTTGATGCTCTTTTTGTAAATGAACAGGTAGTCCTGGGACGAGCAAAAGAGTTTGCCCATTTACGAGAGCTATTTGCCTTGTCGGTGGAGCATTTCAATAGCAATCCGAGAGAATATTATGAGACGATCAAAGGATATTTGGAGGGGCAGAGTTACGAAGAGTTTATGTCCAGTACGAAGCAGATAAAGTGGATGTATGCAAAAGTGCCTAAAGAAATCATTACCCATCTGAATACGCAGCATGTCAAAACCGATAGGTTGTTACCATGAAAATACAACGGTTTGCTTTTTTAAGCCTAATCGGTTTTTTTCTGATTATCGGGACTTTATCGGGCAGTTTTTATTATGTTGAACGGATTGGAACGCTGAACTATATTTCTGAAAATATAAATCAAAATATTTTTCGTCTGGAAGAAGATATCCAAAAATCGCTCCAGCAAAATCGTTTGGAAACTATCCAAACTCTATTGGATCAAGCATGTGCAATCGACGGCGCATTTGGGGTACTTTCCTTGTCAATGGACGGTAACAGTATTGCTGTCTCTTCTTCACGTTCGTTAACCGGAAAATTGATCGATGAGGGGTATGTTCCGTTATCAACTATTTCAAAAGAGTTGGTAGAGGATGAGCAGCTCCATTATTCAAGCGAACTGAACTATTACTCAGGGGCAGAAAAAAAGACAGCCGTATTACTGATCGATTTAGACAGAGGATTTATTTTTGAACGGCTCAATCATATGGCAATGTTATACGGAACAATCCTCTTTCTCATTTTGGGAGTAGTTGCTTTAAGTGTGTTAAGCGGTGTTCGTTGGCTCGTAATTGGACCGCTTGAGCGGATAACACGGCGTGCACAAAATCAAGACGGAGCACAGGAAAAATATTTGATCGAAGAACTCTCCATCCTTGATCAGACATTGTTTGATACTTTTCATTCAATGCAAACCCAGCAAAACCATCTTCAAGATGCTCTGAACGAATCACGCTATCTGGATGGAATACTTCGTACGGTTGCCGATATTAATCAACTATTGATTACCGCTAAAAATATTGATGAGTTGTTAGAAGACTCGTGTCAGCGTTTGGCCGAACATCCGGGATATGAGTTATGTCACATTGCACTGAAAGAGAAAGATGCACTGATACTTAAAGCGTATTCGAACGATTCTACGGGATATTTGTATCCAAAAATGACAACCACGTTTGAAGGGATGAAAATTGATGAAGGGGATCCGAGTATTCGGGCGATCAGAGAGAACAAAACGGTCGTTATCGAGCATTTGGAGCATGAAAGTTCATGGGGAGCATGGCGTTTTATTGCAGAAAAAGGGCGATACGGATCGGTCATTTCACTTCCGCTGGTCAGCGCTATGGATTCTTCACCGTTAGGCGTGATGACTCTATATGCGAAACGTTCAGAGGGATTTGAGCCCAAAGAGATAAGTATGCTTGAGGAATTAGCAGGAGATATCGGGTTTGCAATGCATTCGTTTGGTCAGCGCGAACAGCTCAGATACCATCTAACAACTGATCAAATTACCGATTTGCCTAATCGATTTACTTTGGTTGAAGCGTTACGTGGAGAGGATGTCTGTGCCCTTGCCATTATCAATATTGACCGATTCGGTGATATTAACGAAGTATACGGGGTTGCAATCGGAGATGCTATTTTAGGCGGATACGGGCACTGGCTTCGCCTAAAGATAGCTTCACAGAAAAATATTGCTCTTTATAAAATGGGAAGTGACGAGTATGCATTGGTTGCTTCCCACTGCAGTGAGCTTAACTTGTTTATAACTTTTTTAGAAGAGTTGATTGTTGCGACGCAAAAAGAATCGTTCGTGATTGAGGGAATTGAGATAGTCCTTACGATTACCGTCGGAGTTGCTAGGTTGAGCGACAGAGTTTTGGAACATGCGACTGCGGCACTGAAACTGGCAAAACGGCAGCGGCACAGTCTGGAAATCTTTTCGTCCGAATCCAAGCATGAGCAAGAGAACAACATTGCTTGGTATAAGCGGATTAAAG
Organism: Sulfuricurvum sp.; assembly: GCF_028681615.1. Classification (NCBI taxonomy): domain Bacteria; kingdom Pseudomonadati; phylum Campylobacterota; class Epsilonproteobacteria; order Campylobacterales; family Sulfurimonadaceae; genus Sulfuricurvum; species Sulfuricurvum sp. The sequence goes on along the minus strand of NZ_JAQUHV010000001.1, from coordinate 494,666 downwards.
AGGCCATTGAAGAAGCGCGCATAGTTCCCTATTTTCAACCGATTGTCGATAATCACAGCGGTGCGATTATCAAATACGAAGCCCTGATGCGTCTGATTGAGGCAGATGGAAGTGTAAGCTCTCCTTATCTCTTTTTAGACATTGCAAAAAAAACGAAGCTCTATCCCGAATTGACAAAAATTATGATTGAACAAGTTGTGGAAGTTTTTAAAACGTCTAAACTGCCTGTGAGTCTGAACCTTTCGACCCAAGACCTTGTAAACCCTGAATTAGCCGATTACCTGGAACAAGTCATTAGCGATAACGGAGTAGGGCAATTGATGATTTTTGAAATATTGGAAAGCGAAGGGATTGAAAACTATGCTTCCGTGAGTGCGTTTGTGGATCGTTTTAAAGCGATCGGATGTCATTTTGCTATCGATGATTTCGGTTCGGGATATTCGAATTTTGATCATTTGCTCAAACTGAACATTGACACGCTTAAAATTGACGCTTCCTTGATCAAAAATCTGCCGCATGATCGAAATGCGCAGATTTTCGTTAAGCATATTTGTGATTTTGCGCATGAAATGGGGATTGACGTGGTTGCTGAGTTTGTTGCCAATGAAGAGATATTTAAACGAGTCAAAGAGATTGGTATCGATGCCTCACAAGGGTACTATTTTTACGAACCGTCCGCTGTATTAGTCGAAGGGAATTAAGGGTTATGGGAAATAGCTATATCGGGCGTCAACCTATTGTGAATGAGAGAGGGGCTCTTTTTGCATATGATCTTTTTTATTCAGGGCAAAATAATACGCCTCAGGCAACCGCAACGTTGATTAACGACATTCAAAGTTCATTCGGAGTTGATCGGATATTGGGGAAACGGATTGGATTTATCCGTGCCGACTATCGATTTGTGTTCCATGAACTGCTTGATCTGCTCCCGAAAGAGAGGATTGTTTATGCTCTCATGGAAGACATTGCGATTGACCCTCCTCTTTGTAAACATCTGGCAAAGCTCTCTGGGCAAGGATATCGGTTCGCCTTGAATGATTTTGCATATACTCCGGAAAATATTGAGAAATTTGCCCCTATTTTCCCTTATTTAGAGTATCTTAAAATTGATATTCCAAGAAGCGGACGGATCAAGCGCGATGATGTCGAAAAGCTTCAAAATCAGGGGTTAATCGTAATCGGATCGAAAATTGAATCGCATGCGATCCACGCGGAATGTGTGGCAAAAGGGTTTAGTTATTTTCAGGGATATTTTATATCCAAACCCAGAGTGCTTGAAAACCCTTCGTTTTCTATTGATCAAGAGTCTGTAATCAACCTGTGGAACATGCTGCAGAGAGATGTTTCCATCGATGAGTTGGTAAAAGCGTTTGAACTTAATCACATGGTCAGTCTCAAGTTGATCCGTTTTATCAATTCAGCGGTTTTTTCTCTCCGAAATCCCGTCTCATCTATCCGCCATGTCTTGACCCTTATGGGACGGGAACCGCTTTCGCACTGGATAATGCTCTTGATGTTTTCAGAGGCACAGGAATCGGATGAAAATACGATACCTCTGCTCCTTATGGTTGTAAACCGGACAGAGCTTATGACCAAGCTTTTAGCTTTGATGACACCGTCTCCTAGCAAACAACAGATGGCTACGGCCTATTTTGTAGGAATGCTTTCATTGATACACTTACTCTTTCATATTCCTCATAGAGATATCCTCAAACGGCTTAACGTAGCTCCTGAAATTGAGAGAGCATTGTTTGAAGGAGATGGTTTTTACGGGGAATTGCTTACAACAGTCCGTGCGGTTGAGATGGCTGATAATGAGGGGATTGAACATTTCTTGAAAAAATACAATATTGATTATGCGAGGCTGGAACCGATCATTGCAGAAGCGATGGAAAAAGTAAATCAGTTTGATGAAGCCATGGGGTAAGAGATAAATTTGGTCACAATAGAAGAAGTTTCATGAAGAAGTGCCTGAAATAGGCATTTAAAAAGTGATGGTGCGGATGAAAGGACTTGAACCTTCACACCTTGCGGCACCAGATCCTAAGTCTGGCGAATAGCGTTATCTTAATCTATTATCATTTACTACTAACCCCTATTTTACGGGATTACTTAAGTTATAGTTAGCTACCATTTATTATGAATTATTAGGGAAAACCGTAACCCAAACCGTAACCCTTATATTAATAAGCTCAAACAATGACGGCGACAATGGCAACGACAGACAACGCGATCAAGATTACAGATTACAAAGGGATGCTATTCAAAGATGAAAGCAATCTATTCGATGAAGTAAAAGAGATCACCGTCGAAGAGCTATCAAAACGACTTCCAAAAGATAAGCCGTTTAAAGTGGTGATACGGGTGCATAATGGCAAAAGTTCATCACGTCGAACCGTTACCATAACCGACCGATCACGAACGCTACGCAAAACACTTGACGAACTCAAAGCGAATGGACTAGAGCAGACGGCGACCGCGTTTAAAGACGGTACACTCCAAGCCGTCCGAAAGATTACGTTTGATAAATTATTCGATGAGTATCTGGAAAGCAAAACACACAAAAGCAGTCCTAAGTATTTAAAAGAGATCCGCTATTTTGTCGAAAAATGGATTAGTCCCGTTATCGGACAAACTGAAATCAAGAAAATCACTGCCGCCCACTTGCAGAAGATTATCAACACTATTTTAGAATTAGGCAAAGCAACGAGGACAGCGGATACCGTCGTCGATTATTGCCGTCCGATGTTTGAGTATGCAATCGAGCATGATTATATTGTCAAAAACCCTGCTAAAAAATTGAGCGTTCCAAGATATGATAATAAGCAATATTTCGAGATCGAATCCGACAAAGCGCGTAAACTCATTACAGCTATCATCACTCACACCGATCCCACTTATAGGGCGCTATTCTCCTTTTTAATTACTGGGCGACGATTGAATGAAGTCCTATCACTGCGCTGGGAGTGGATACATATCGAAGCGGGTTATTATGAGATTCCATCAGAGACAAACAAGGCACGACGAAATGAGACTTATCCGTTAATGCTGATTTTACTTAATGCGCTGGAGCTTATGGGAATACAAAAAGAGGGCTTAGTGTTCACACCAACACGGGGAGCAGTAAAGCGATCCAACCCGCGCCATGAGTGGGCGGAATTACTCAAAACCGCTGGAATAGAAAAGATGCGGATACATGACACACGTCACCTCATTGGATACGCCGCCGCCAACGCTGGGTTAAGTCTCCATTCAATCGGTCAAGCATTAGGACATTCCGATCAATCAACAACGGCACGTTATTCGAATATCAATCTTGCAACAAAATCCCATGTAGTCGAAACGGTGCTTAATCAGTTTATGAGTGTAGAGGCTACCGTTGTAATAGATGCAGAAGTGGAGGGGTAATTATGGGATACAATGAAATTATAGATCAGTTTCAAGCCTCATTCCCCAAAGGGTTTATATGTCGAGATAATATTCCCGATTCTGTAGCCGAATGGAACGATGAAGGGTTGTATCAATCTAACCTTAGAGCCGATGCACTGAAACGGGCGTTACAATGCCGAACGTCCTGCATAGATGATGAGATGCTGGTTAATCTATTACCCGTTATAGAATACACTGATTTATTATTTCACTATTACAACACGCGCGTTGTACCGATGGAAAAGTGGAATGGTAAGAAAAAAAGCAAACTTCTTAATACACATATCAACAACGCAAGCGACCTAATAGACCTTGCAAAGAATATGGGCGATGAACAATCAGCAAAGGCATTGCAATCGTTTGTAGCTAAGATCACTAAATATGAGAAATTAAAGCAACTTACTAAAAATAGAATATACGATAATTTTCTATTTCTTGCATCATATTTGAGCGTAGAATTAACGGATAAGATTAGACCTACTAAAAAGATTTTGAATGTAGTTAATGAACTACTGGAACGATATTTCCAATACGATCATAAATATAAAGAAGGTATAGAAATAAATAATTTCCTCAAAATGGAGTTTCAATACCAGACAGCCGTAGAACTTCATGTGAGATATTCAGCAAATAAAGCTGGATAATTAACCCCCGTTAGGGTGCAAAAAAAAGTACCCCTAAGCCCATTGCTTCTGACGCATAATATCAATACTTAAGTAATCATAATAAGACGCGGTACCGAGTCGTAAAGGCTCACAAATGACAAAACGTTTACAAACCATCCAAGAGGCGTCCGAACACACTGGACTATTAGTTTCATTTTTACGAAAGATGATTTTTGACAGATCCATCCCATTTATTAAAATAGGGAAGCGGGTTTATTTCGACCGTGACGAATTGAATGCATGGATTGACAGTCATAAGGTTGCTGCATGAGAACAGAGCTACAGACCTTTATAGATGAAATCGATCACGCTAATAACTTTAGCGGTCAAGAGTGTTTTGATTACTTGGTGCTAAAAGCAGTTGCTAACCTATTTGGCGGGAACATTCCCACTAACGAGGTACTGGCTGAGGTTTATAGTGAGCTTCAACGCATAGAAGGCGGTGTGGAATGAGTAAACGTAAATCTCATAAGTACCATATCTTAGAAACCATATTCAATCATGGTGAAAAAACTGCGACAGATTTTAATTACATTTCTAATGCTAATCAGTATATGTGTGATTTAGTAAATAAAGGAATTTTGAAAGATAGATGGGCGGAACTTGGAGAGGCAACGGTCAAATTAAGATCAATCAATGATCGAGAAAAGGCTATGAAGTTTTTAGGATATGCCGACTAACCATAGGATAGCGGCAGGAGTGATGCAGGAAATCTGATACCGACATTATACCCCCGCCGCGCTAAATATGCAACGGGTGACGGCTATTGATAGCGTCGTCTTGCAAGTATCGACTGGCGACGCAGATTTATACACAGCAAAGAAGATCGAGGAGATTTTAGGCGGTCAGCTTGAAATCATGAAATGTTCACCGATCAGACCTTCAGCAGAACAGAAACGAGAATGGAGGCGGTTAATGATGCGTTCATTACCAAAGTCGGCGGTGTTTGTAGCTCTCTTGCATCACAAAAGGGGGCAGTCCATACCTATGATTAGGTACGGAAACGGAAAAGGCTTAGAGCTTCATTTTCATGGATTACAGCAGTATGAGAAAACAGAACTCGCCTTGAATGATGGAGCAATCCAAAGACGCGCGATACTGGATGAATTTGTGAGCGTATGGGATGAGCCTATCAAGTTATCCCGCTTTGATCGTTGTATCGATTTAGTCGGGTTAAAGTGGTGCGATTATTCCAATACGAGAGATCATAGGTCACTATGCAAAAGGCAAGGTACAGCAGTATTTAAAAAAACAACCGTTTACTATCAGCCTCCAAAGCCTCAGTACGTCCAAGTAAGGGCATACGATAAGCAAGAAGCAAATAAGTTGGGTTATCCATTAACCCGTGTTGAGTATTCATTTAAAGGGCAATACTGGCGCAATGGCGAAGCTCTCAAACCGTCGGAGATGATCGAATCGGCTATGCTCAAAGCAGACGCTTATATCCGTAAGTCTCACGCGCGTTAAGTGTATAAGAAAAACGGCTCAGTAAAACATCCTTGAAACTCCGTCTCCATCGGGATTTATAGGGGGTGTGAGTTTGTACAAGAAAAAACGGCAAAAAGAGGAGAAAATGAACGAAAAACAAAAGAAGTTTTTACAGTTACGTGCGAGTGGTTTGAGCTTTGACAAAATAGTTATAGAGTTAAAGACCTCGAAGCCTACCCTAATACAGTGGGGGCGATTGTTCCAAGATGAGTTGAATGATATGAAATTCCAATCACTGGCAACTCTCAAAGAAACATATCAATTTACAGTCAAGGCAAAATATGAGCAGCTCTTGAAGCATTTAAAAAAGATCGATGATGCAATAGAGAATTTTGACTTCACTGGGGCAACATTAAAAGACCTTGCAACGGTGCGGAATGATATTATAAGTCAACTAGAACGGATAGAGAAACAAACCTCTTTCATTGATACGGGCTTGGTCGCTACGTGCGAATACACGGGTAAAAAAGAAGCGATAACGGTCAAACTCAATGAGATTGAATAAACTGGAATTTATCCAAGAGTTACCCAAAATCAAGCCGTTTAAGCCTCTCAACCTATCCAAAACCAAAATAGAGATAGGGGTGAGTGATGTTTCACTTTTACGGCTTCAAGCTGAAATACTTTATAATCTTAGATTTTGGCTTGATGATGTTGTCTATCCAATGAGTATTAATGATAAGATGAGATTTGTTACTGACATGAATATGGTGAACTCTATTTTTAAAATGATCGATAATCACGTTTTTGTATCCAAGAAGGATTATAAAGAGATGATGCGATCAATGGGGATAAAGTCATTAAAGTAAAATGTAACATAGAAGCCTTATAAAAGGGTATATTTCAGCCTCTAACTCCATTTTCAAGCATTTCTTTCTTGATTTTGATGCACTTGTTACATCCAAAATCTTTGAGCTTTTGGTCAGAACATTCGATAAGATCACCAAGACAATAAACTTTGTTTTCAATAAGAAGATCGGCTGTTTTATCTCCAATTCCGCTAATTTTAGAAAGCTCCCATTTCGCCCAAACTTTTGATATTGGTTTGTTGCCAAAAATATGCTGTTTTATTGATGAATATTCAGGTGATGATTTGTAGAAAGAATCTAGCATTTCCATTTTCCACTTAGTATCTCCATATTCCTTATCAATCCAAACATAGGTGTACAGTGAAATTAAAAATTGATAAAAAACTTCACTAGAAAATTTCCCATTGCTATTACCCTTGACACCTAAAAGGGAATATGGCAAAAATGACTTTTTTAAAGGATCATAAAGTTTTGTGACTGGGACAACGCATTCAGTAGGTTGCAGGGGCACTTCATCGGGCGTATGATAAATTTTTGTATAGTTGTTTAAGGACTCAAGAGAAAAATATGAATCATTTAGTGTTGGTGAAGCCATGTAGCCAATGATTACATCTTGGAACTCTTTATAAGCAGCATAGTTTTGACTATTGAGCTTATTAGTGGACGTACTTCTTTGTATATTCGTAACTTCAATAGGTGCTTTTTTATTCTTGAATAAAATCCAAGCCCCAAGAGACAATAAAAAAAATAAAATGAAAATTTCCATGCGTCTAGTATAACTTAATAATACATCGAAATAAATATGGAAATAGATGAGACGCGTTTCAAAAGGTAACGAGATAAAAAGAGATTTTACGCTGATTTATTATGAATTATTAGGGAAAACCGTAACCCAAACCGTAACCCGAGTAAATATTAAGTAGAAAAGTTAGTTGATTTATTGTTAAAGAAAGTCTACCGATGCCCATAAAAATAGGGGTTTATCGATTGATGGTGCGGATGAAAGGACTTGAACCTTCACACCGTTAGGCACCAGATCCTAAGTCTGGCGTGTCTACCAATTTCACCACATCCGCACATAAAAAGTCTAAGGTGGTACGCCCTAGAGGATTCGAACCTCTGACCGATGCCTTAGAAGGGCATTGCTCTATCCAGCTGAGCTAAGGACGCATGAGTATATATGGTGCGCCCGATAGGGTTCGAACCTATAACCTACGGATCCGAAGTCCGTTACTCTATCCAGTTGAGCTACGAACGCACAATCGCCTTCTAAAACATCGTGTATCAAAGGTGTTTCAAACCAGAAACAAATGGGGTGGGTGATGGGGATCGAACCCACGACCCTCAGAACCACAACCTGATGCTCTAACCGACTGAGCTACACCCACCATCTGTAATAAAGAATCTGTTTGAAATGATACAAAAAAGAAAAAAAACATGGTCGGGGCGAGAGGACTCGAACCTCCGGCCCCTTGGTCCCAAACCAAGTACTCTAACCAGACTGAGCTACGCCCCGACCTTCATCTAACTTTACTCGAGTGAGCTAAATTAGTGAGGCGAAATTATAATTTAAAATTGCTCGGATGTCAATAGCTTTTGCAATTTTGCTATAATCCTCATAGTTCTTTGTCTAAAAGGAACCGATTTTGCTAATAGATTCGCAGATAAACAGTTGAAGGAAGAGAATGAAAATAGCACATTTTAGCCGATGGGGATTTTTAATGGCGGCGGCAGGTTCAGCTGTAGGGTTGGGAAATATTTGGAAATTTCCTTATATTACCGGCGTATATGGGGGTGGGGCATTTGTTCTCGTTTACCTTCTTACAGTGATGTTTGTCGGATTTTCGGTCATGATTGCGGAGATGATGATCGGATATCTAGGCCGTCGTGACGGTGTCGGCGCGTTTGAAGAGTTGGCTCCGCGACATAAAGAGAAATGGAAATATGCCGGTTTCATGGGACTTTCCGGAACATTGGTGATGTTTTATTACTCTGTCGTTATCGGATGGATTTTTCACTATATTATTTTGAGTTTTGGAACTTTGCCGGCTACTGTTCCGGAAGCGGAGAGCCTTTACAACCAGTTTTTAAAGCAAGATATGATCGGACAGGTTTTCTTTCATACGATTGCATTTTTGATTACGACAGGTGTTTTGATCCGTGGGATTAAGGGGGGGATTGAAAAATTCAACCTGATTTTAATGCCGGCATTGATGCTTATTATCGGAGGGATGCTTATTTATGCGATGAATATGGAGAGTTTTAGCAAAGCGGTTTCCTATATGTTTGTCCCCGATTGGAGCAAGCTTACTTCGGAAGCGTTTGCAGTAGCGGTTGGGCATGCATTTTTTACCCTTTCTCTCGGTATGGGTGCAATTATGATTTATTCAGCGTCACTTCCCAAGGAGAGCAATATCGTCCGTTCAGCGTTGTTCGTTATTGCTGCTGATACGTTGATTGCGCTTGCGGCAGGTCTGTTTCTCTTTACCTTTTTATTTCAGTATGGTGCTGAGCCTGCAAAAGGTCCCGGCCTCGTCTTTATTTCGCTTCCTACCGTTTTTCATGCGATGGGTGGGGTAGGAAATATCCTTTCGATCCTATTTTTCCTTGCGCTTGCTTTTGCAGGATTGACTTCGGCAGTTTCGCTTGTTGAACCGATGGTGCAGTATCTAATCGACCGTTGGGATATGAGCCGATTTAAAGCGGCAGTATCGATGGGACTTTTCTTTTATGTTTTCGGGATCGTTGCGATTATGTCGGAAATCGATTCGACTTCTACGCTTCTGACATGGGATGGTAAAAACTTCTTTGATTGGGCGGATTACATCACTTCAGCGGTATTGCTGCCGTTTGCGGGATTGATTATGGCGATTTTCGTAGGTCATGTTATGGAAAAAGAACGTGTTGCCTCGGTGCTCAAAACACATATGGGATGGTTTTATCCCGTATGGAGATTTAATATCCGCTATGTTGCGCCTGTCGCACTAATTTTTGTTATGCTCAATCTTATGGGCGTTATTACGATTTAAAGGGATTTAATGACTGACTCTCGACTTTCTATTGTACGGCAAGTTTTAATTCTCCCCGTCATCGTTATCGCGATGGGGTATTTCGTCGATATTTACGATCTGATTTTGTTTGGAGTTGTACGTGTTGCAAGCCTCCAAGAACTCGGTCTTAGCGGAGACGCCGTCACCTCTTGGGGTTCGATTATCCTCAACATGCAAATGGGTGGGATGCTCATCGGAGGTATTTTGTGGGGAATATTGGGAGATAAAAGGGGGCGGCTATCGGTATTGTTTGCCTCGATTATCCTCTATTCTCTGGCCAATTTGCTCAATGCATTTGTCACCAATGTCGAACAGTATGCGGCTCTGCGTTTTATCGCCGGTATCGGTTTGGCGGGCGAGTTGGGGGCAGGTGTTACTCTCGTGGCGGAAATTCTTCCGAAACATCTCCGTGGCTACGGGATCATGACAATTGCCAGTTTCGGTGTTTTAGGTGTTGTTGCGGCAGATTTGGTCGCGGAACATTTCGCATGGCGCAATGCCTATATCTTCGGGGCAGTTTTAGGCTTTATGCTTCTCGTGCTGCGTTTCAAAGTCACAGAATCGGGAATGTTTAAACATCATGTCAGTGATGATGTCAAGCGGGGCGATTTTTTTGCCCTCTTTACCCACAAAAGATTATTTACCAAATACATCAAGGCCATAGCCATCGGTATACCACTGTGGTACGTAGTCGGTATTTTGGTGATGTTTTCACCGGAGTTTGCCAAAGCGTTGGCAATCACAGGAGATGTCACTGCAGGGAAAGCGTTAATGTACTGTTATATCGGTTTGGCAATCGGTGATTTAGGGAGCGGTTATCTCTCTCAAATCATGAAAAGCCGTAAAAAAGCGTTTTCACTTTTTATGGCTTTCTCTCTCGCAAGCGTCCTCTATTACTATACGCTTCAAGGTGCAAGTGCCGAACAATTTTATATTGTGGTATTTGCCCTGGGTATTTTCTGCGGCTATTGGGCCCTCTTCATCACGATGGCGGCGGAGCAGTTCGGAACAAACATACGCGCTACAGTTGCAACGACCGTCCCTAATTTTGTTCGTGGTGCGGTAGTCCCGATCACCTCTTCATTTATACTATTGAAAGGGAGTGTCGGGGTGTTATATGCGGGGGCGATTGTTGGAGCGGTTTCGTTTACTCTGGCGATTATCGCATTGGTGTTAACGCACGATACGTTTCATAAAGATTTGGATTATATAGAAGTTTGATATATATGTACTTTTCTGTTTAGTCAGAAAAGTACCAAAAGATCATACTGTGATCCAAGAACGCTCGTTCCTCTCGGCACTACTGCCTTCGGAACGGCTCTATGTAATGGATCACGGGGATTTTTTTATAGAAATAATTTTGCCCTCACACCACACCAAGAGCAAGGTCGCGTGCCGAAGGGCAAAGCGTACCGCCAGCGTTCTGGGGTGAGGGCGATTTTCTTTTGATACTTTTCTTATGAAAAAGAAAAGTATTAGAGTATTAAAACTGGATCATTCCGTCTACGGGAGAACTCGCAGTGGCATACGGGCGTTTCGGAATACGTCCCGCTAAATAGCTCAAACGCCCTGCAATTACCGCATTCTTCATTGCTTCCGCCATCATCATCGGATTTTGCGCTTGGGCAATCGCCGTATTGGTCAAAACGCCGTCTGCTCCGAGCTCCATTGCAACTGCCGCATCACTGGCACATCCGATTCCTGCATCGACGATAATCGGCACTTTAACCGCTTCGCGTACAAACACGATGTTATAACGGTTTTGGACTCCGAGCCCAGAACCGATCGGTGCGGCAAGCGGCATGATCGCATGAGCACCCGCATCTTCGAGACGGCGCGCCATAATCGGATCATCGCTGGTGTACGCCATGATCGTAAAGCCGTCTTTTGCTAATACTTCACATGCTTTGATAGTTTCCAATACATCGGGATAGAGCGTTTTTTGGGTATCCCCGATTACTTCGAGTTTGATTAAGTCGATCCCTGTCGCTTCGCGGGTGAGGCGAAACAGGGTAATTGCCTCTTCGGCAGTGGTACATCCGGCAGAATTGGGTAGAAACTTCACTTTGGTTCCGGCAAACGTATCACGCAAGTTAGGTTCGTTCGGATTGGTGATATTGAGACGACGTACCGCAACGGTAATCAGCTCCGAGCCCGAAGCCAAGGTTGCCGCTTTGGTTGTTTCAAAGGAGTCGTATTTGCCGCTTCCGACGATAAGACGGCTTCCGAGAGTATATTTTCCGATTTGTAAAGTGTGCATAAAATTGGCTCCTTTGGAGATTAATGTGGGGTTTATAACATAAGGATTCTGTTAGGAATCTTTGAGAAGACTCATAATCCCCAGAGGTAAAATTTCGTGTTCGATGGAACGAATTTTTGCTGTGAAACTCTCCAGCGTCTCATCCGCGCTTTTGGTAAACGAGCGTTGAACAATGATTTCACCGCCGTCTAACTCATCGGTGACCCAGTGAACACTGACGCCGCATATTTTTTCATCGCTTTCAAAACTCCGCTCGATCGCACGGGCGCCTTTGAAGGCGGGGAGGAGGGAGGGGTGAAGATTGATAGAACGAATTTGTGAGGTAAATACCGGGGTAAGAATCCGCATAAAACCGCATAAAACGACTAAATCAGGGTCATACTCACGAATCATTTCAACTAATGCGGCATCATACTCCTCACGATTTTCGTATTCTGTATGGTCACAAATTTCGACCGGGATTCCAGCCGCTCTGGCTTTGGCAATTCCCCCTGCGTTTGGGTTATTGGTAATGGCGCACGTTATGAGTGCGTGTTTATGATGGATCTTTTCGATCAGATTGGCGAGGTTGGTCCCCTCGCCGCTAAAGAGGGCTACAATTCTTTTCATAAAATACAAATTCTTTCTATTAAATCAAATGGGGTGAGGGCATAATTGTTTTTTTCAAAATGCTTTGCTGCAATCGTGTGTGCCAAAGACCCCTGTATTGCGGCATCGAGCGGTGAATAGCCCTGGGCCAGCAATGCGCCGATCAGTCCGCTGAGCACATCGCCGCTTCCTCCCTTGGCTAATGCGACCGTACCGTGCGGGTTGATGTAAAACACTTCGCCTGCGCCGATGATAACGTTAGAACCTTTTAGAACTAACACGGTGTTAGGATAAACCGCACAAAATTGCTCAACATAGCCGAACCGGTCGTTTTGAAGTGTATTCACATCGATGTCGGCTATGCCGGTAAGACGTAAAATTTGGGTGAACTCTTTTGGATGCGGAGTGAGGACGATATTCGGGCGTTTTAAAAGGTCTGGAAATATCGGATGGTAAAAAATATCGGCATCCAAAATCATCGGATGGGTATTGTCCAAGAGCTGAGACAACTCATCGTCGCAAAATTCTTCTCCAAGACCCATTCCCAAAGCAATAGCGGTAGTCCCAGAAGGGAGCGAATGGCTTTGCATCAATTCATGCGGAATAGTGACATTTTCATTGCTGATGATACTGACGAGTCCTGTGCCGAAACGCAAAGCTGCAGAAGCGGCAATGACCGAAGCGCCTATTTTTTCTCCGCAGACAACACTTAAATGGCCGTAACTCCCCTTGTGGGTTGAAGCATGGGTTCGATGGGGCAGGTTTAAATCTGTAGTTTCGAGCAGTTTCCATGAGGATTCAGTCTCATAGAAATGGCGAGGAACTCCCAAGTTGGCAACGAGTATTTCTCCCGTGATCTCTTTGGCGGAATCGCTAAATAATGAACGTTTGAGCCCTCCCATCGTGACGGTGATATCGGCATCAAAAACACTATTTCCGAATGTACCGTCGGGATAGAGTCCGCTGGGGACATCGCAGGCGATTTTTGCTCCGCTCATACTATTCATCTGTTCAATAATCTCAACCGCACTCGGACCGAGCGGGCGATTGAGCCCGCTGCCGAAAAGTGCATCGACGATAATGTCATAATCACCTTCTACGGAAGAGTGTTTCATCCCTAGCGATTCGATACGCTCACGCTGAAGGTGTGCGAGCGGTGAACTTGCACCGAGGGGAAGATGTACCGTAACACGGTATTCTCCCTCAAGCAGCCGTGCCAAAGCCAATCCGTCCGCACCGTTATTGCCGCTGCCGCAGACGATGAGGAGAGAGGAATGAGGGGTAAAGCGAGAGCGAATCAATTGTGCAATGGTATTTGCGGCATGTTCCATCATCACCTCTTCGCTAAGGGCAAATGTTTCTATGCACCGTTTGTCTAGCGAGGTTACTTCAACAAAAATATTTTGCATTCTAAAAGTACCTTTTTGGATAGTTATTCCCGCAATGACGGGAAAATAAAGCCTATTTCGGCTATAATTATCTTTATGAACAACGATTATATCGCAATAGCCAAAAACACACTTGAAATTGAAGCACAAGCTCTCCGTGAAGGCGCTGAAAAGCTCGGAGCTGAAATTGAGCGTGCCGTCAAAATAATCTTAGAGTGTAAGGGGAAACTTGTCATCACCGGAGTCGGAAAATCAGGACTTATCGGGGCTAAAATCGCTGCGACGTTTGCCTCGACCGGAACACCGAGCTTTTTTCTTCATCCTACCGAAGCATTGCACGGCGATCTTGGGATGATCGGTAAAGAAGATGCGGTTTTGGCGATTAGCTACAGCGGTGAGAGTCCGGAGTTGAGCTCCATCCTGCCGCATATCAAGCGTTTTGACATCCCTTTGATCGGGATGACCCGAAATGCCGCTTCGACGCTTGGACGATACAGCGATGAAGTGATCAATATTAATGTTGAGCATGAAGCGTGTCCGCTCGATATCGCACCTACCAGCTCAACCACGTTGACTCTCGCTATGGGGGATGCGTTGGCGGTGTGTTTGATGAAGGCGCGTAATTTCCAAAAAGAAGATTTTGCCTCGTTTCATCCCGGCGGTGCGCTGGGGAAACGTCTGTTTGTCAAAGTGTCCGATTTGATGCGTACGTCGGATCTTCCGATCGTCAATGAAAATACCCCGCTCAAAGAGGCGATTTTAAAACTCAGCGAAGGGCGTTTGGGGACGGTAATGCTCACAAACGGCGAAGGGAAACTCTCCGGGCTGCTCAGTGACGGTGATATTCGCAGGGCGCTGATGAGTGAGACATTCTCATTAGATGCATCCGCGAAAGAATATGCGACGAAAAACCCTCTCGTCATCGATGACTCGACTATGCTTGCCAGTGATGCATTGGTACTGATCGAAAACAAAAAAATCCAGTTGCTGGTAGTGACCGACACTAACGGCGTAATCCAAGGTGCATTGCATCTTCATACACTCGTGGAAGCAGGTATCTCATGATGCGACTTAACAAATTTATCGCCCACTATTCGACCTATTCACGCCGCGAAGCCGACCAGGCGATTTTAGACGGATACGTGCGGATTGACGGTGAAATCGAAACCAATCCGGCTACGCAGGTCGATGAACGTACCGCCAATGTCATGATCAGCGGGAACAAGATTGTTCCGAACGATCAGTTTACGGTTATCGTTTATAACAAACCGCGCGGCGAACTGGTGACAAAAAAAGATCCGCAGGGGCGTAAAACGATTTACGATTCACTCGCGAAACAATATCGTCATTACATCCCTGTCGGTCGTCTCGACTTTGCGTCCGAGGGGCTGCTTCTGCTGACCGACGCATCACGGGTGGCGACGGCACTGATGACCTCCAAAATGGAACGGGTCTATAAAATCAAGATCAAAGGTCCCGTTACCGAGGGGATGAAGATCGCCATGGGTGAAGGGCTGGAACTTGAAGATGCGAGTGCCGGAGCGCACGAGCATGCGGATGCGGGTCCTATGAGTTTCGCGCCGTTCTATGCCTATCAGGTACAAAAAGACCAAGGCGACTACTCCATTCTCAAAGTCGCTATCGGCGAAGGACAGAATCGTGAACTGCGCCGTTTTTTCGCCCATTTCGGTGCGGAAGTCGTGGACTTGAAACGGCTCAGTTTCGGAGGAATCGAACTCAATAATCTTCCGACCGGAAAAGTACGCTTTTTGGAGAGAAGCGAATACACATCGTTGAGAGAATTTTTGGATGCCGTAGAAAAAGCGGAAAAAATTAAACAAAAAAATGAAAAAAAAGCTCCGAAAGTGTTCGAAAAATCAGATGCCAAACCGGCGAAAAAGACATTCGTAAAAGACAAGGCAAAGGTCAAGCCGAAGCCGTCCAATGAACCTTTCGGTACGAATAAATACAAACCTGAGAAAAATTTTGAAAGAGGTAACAAAAAATGAAAACACTTAAATTCCCGACCAGTCATAAAACACAGCTCATGGACATCAGTGCGGAAGTAAAAGAAGCCGTAATCAAATCAGGGATCAAAGAGGGGATCTGTATCGTTTTCACCCCTCATACGACGGGAAGCGTTTTTTTATTTGAAAATGCCGATCAAAACCTTCGCCGGGATTTGTTAACGGCACTCTCTACTGTCATTCCGAGTGATGCGAAATATTCTCACGTCGGGGACAATGCTGCGGCACATCTCAAATCTTCCCGCATGGGTGCGTCGGTCACTATCCCGGTATTTGAGGGTCGTCCGATGTTCGGGAAATGGCAAGGTGTTTTCTTCGGCGAATTTGACGGTCCCCGTCAAGCGCGCGAAGTCATTATCAAAGTAATTGCAGGCTAAAAGTGGCGGACTTTACCTATCTGCTTCGTCCAAAAAAATTTGACGATGTGGTAGGGCAGCCTCACCTCTGTTCGCCCGATGCCCCTTTGCGTTCATTGTGCGAAGGGGGAACTCTCACCCACTCTTTTTTTTACGGTCCTCCCGGTTGCGGTAAAACGACACTGGCACGGATTATCGCCGATGTAATGGGTCTTCCCTTTTATGAGTTTAATGCAACTTCTCTCAAAATTGAACAGCTCCGCAAGATTTTTGACCAATACGAAAATTCACTGACAAAGCCTCTGATTTTTATCGATGAGGTTCACCGCCTTGCAAAAAATCAGCAGGAGGTGTTACTGCCGGTTATGGAAAAAAACAGTGTGTTAGTGATCGGTGCATCAACGGAAAACCCCTATTTCTCCCTTACAGCCGCTATGCGATCGCGCTCGCTGTTGTTTGAACTTCACACGATTACGCATGAAGCGTTAGCCGATTTGTTAGTGCGCACCAAGGTGGAAATGCAAGAGGATGCACGTGAATATCTGATAGCCGGTTCGGGGGGAGATGCGCGTGCAATGCTCAAACTTCTCGAAGTATCAACCGCGCTGAACAAACCGATAACGTTGGAACTGCTCAAATCGCTCCGTCCTGCTGCGCAGTCATTGGGTAGCTCGGAAGCGGGGGTGCATTACGATCTCGCTTCTGCGCTCATCAAGAGTATCCGGGGAAGCGATCCCGATGCGGCGATCTATTATCTCGCCCGTTTGATCGAAGGGGGAGAACCGCCGGAATTTATCGCGCGCCGTCTTGTGATTTTGGCAAGCGAAGATGTCGGGAATGCGAACCCTCAGGCACTTACCCTCTGCACTTCGGCGATGACGAGCGTTAAAATGATCGGTTATCCGGAATCCCGGATTATCCTTGCGCAAGC
Organism: Sulfuricurvum sp.; assembly: GCF_028681615.1. Taxonomy (NCBI): domain Bacteria; kingdom Pseudomonadati; phylum Campylobacterota; class Epsilonproteobacteria; order Campylobacterales; family Sulfurimonadaceae; genus Sulfuricurvum; species Sulfuricurvum sp. The sequence goes on along the minus strand of NZ_JAQUHV010000001.1, from coordinate 477,675 downwards.
GGTCATTTTCCTGTGTGCCTCACCTAAATCCAATACGGCATATAACGCCATAAATGCGGCGCAGCAAGCCGTCAAAAACGGTGTTATTCTTAATATCCCCGAACATTTGCGCCAACAGCACAAAGGGTATCTATATCCGCACGACTTCGGCGGATGGGTGGATCAAAAATATCTCTCGAAACCACTCAAATTCGTCGAATTTAAAAACAGTGGGTATGAAGCGAAAATGGGGGAATGGATAGACAAAGTGTGGGAAAAAAAGTAGTGCAATGCGGTTTTGTTAGGAGATCAGTGGAAGAAGAATAGCAAAGAGTGCACCATCTTCTACGTTAATCACACTGATTTCCCCTCCCATCTTCGTCCGAATAATCGCGTTGGATATATATAAACCGATGCCGCTTCCACCGTTTTCTTGTTTAGTCGTAAAATACGGTTCAAAAATACGTTCGATGACAGCGGACGGAATCCCGCCTCCGTTATCCAGAATTGTCACAATCGCATTTTCGCCTTTTGCCGATACATTGATGTGAAGCTGAGGGTTCATTCGATTGTTTTCCATTAGAGCGTCTTTGGCATTTTGCAAGAGATTAATGATCACTTGTTTGAATTCGCTTGGTGAACCCATTACCATCAACTCCGTGTCGGAGTACTCTGCATTGACCGTTATCCCGTTGGATTTTAGCATCCCATTTAAAAGTTGAAGAGCTTCTTGGATAGGAAGATTGAGATCAAACGGGATACTTTTGCGATCCGGTTTGACAAAGTTGCGAAAATCTTCTATGGTTTGCGACATAAAGAGAATTTGCTCCATGGATTCCGTACTCATTTGATGCATATAGGCTCCATCCACTTTCCCTTTTGCAAAAGCAAACTCTGCATGCTGAACAATGGTGCCGAGCAAATTGAGCGGTTGACGCCATTGATGGGCGATATTGTCAATCATCTCCCCCATGGCAGCCAGTTTGGACTGTTGCAATACCATTGCTTTTTGGTATTCGATTTCCAGTTCACTCTGATTTAAGGCGCTTTCGAGTTGTTTCTTTTGACGCTCGGCACGCTGTATCTCTTCAATGAATATTTTTTTATCGCGATAATCGATGAAAAACATGAACATAGCCAAGATAAACAAGTATGCACTCAATGGGACGATAAAATATCCGATGGACGGGTAAAGGTGATAGTGCCATGACAGAGCGGTAAATGCTGCGGCAATCGACAATGTGGCCAAAAAGATCCATACAACACTCATATAGCGTTTTCGAATCATTTGTATCAGCAACGCCAGAGCGACAATAAAAGAAACTAAGATATGAATCACTCGATAGAGGGAGGGTTGAACGGCCAAATCGCCGTTTAGAATGTTTTCGATGGCGGTTGCATGGATAAACACCCCGGAACGGATTGATCCGTCACTCATTGTATAGGTACTGTCCAGCCCGTTTGCGGTAGAGCCGATCAAAACATATTTTCCTTTGAGTCGATCAGGTTTTACTGTAGCGTTGAGGATATCATAGGCTGAAATCTTTTCATAAGAATCGTGCGGGTAAAAAGCGAGGAGTGCTTCCGCATGGCGATCAACCAAAAAGTTTTGACTATTGATGCTCAGCTGCATCGTTCCAAAAAGCGATGAAGTCGGAGTGAAATGAACTCCGGGTTTAACGGATGCGATTGCCGCTATTCCCAATGTCGGAATCCATAGATCCTGATGGCGCATAACAAGAGACAACCGTCTTAGGATGCCGTCTTCATCGGCCGCCGCATGAATATGTCCGATGCCGCGGGAACGTTGTTGGAAATAGGGTAAATTACAGACCAAGGGATCCAAATCGTACAGATCGATCTTCTGAAGAGTGGGTGTGTAGGTTACGCTATTGGGCAATATACAGACACTGCTTTGGGTGTCGGTATTCGAAAAAACCGGTAAAATGATCGGGGAACGGGCGATTACATCGGACAAAACAGCATCATTGTCTTGCAAAGATTCGGGTAACCCGCTGATCGACATATTGAGATCTAAAACCGTTTTATAAAAGGACCGCAGAGTCGAGGGAGAGGTGCGATCCGGTTCTGAAAAAACCATATCCAGTACGATAGCGGAAGGGTTGGCATCGGCTATCTTCTCAATAAGTTTAGCCGTAATAATACGAGGCCACGGCCATTGACCCAATGCTTTCAAACTCTTGTCGTCAATTTCGACGATAACGGTATGCTCAGGAGAGTGAGCGGAAGGAAAAGTATGGCTTAGACGGTCATAAAATTTGTAATCCATATAGGTGAGCAGAGGAGAAAGCCACCATAGAAGATAAAAGAGAGTCGTAAGGATAAACAAGCCGGAAATGAAAAGTCGGCGTCTCATATATTAGCGTACTATGACTTCTACACGGCGATTCTGAGGTTCCGCTACACCGTCTTCGGTTGGGATTAGCGGATCATTTTCTCCGTACGATGTGACAGAACTTCGTACCAAAGTTACATTGTGTTCTTGCAGATATTTTTCGACTGTTTTGGCACGTTCCAATGCCAATTGATGATTTTGTTCGGCTTCGCCTGCACGATCGGAATGTCCGATAATGTCTACCGCTGCAGGTTCTCGTGACGCGATCAGGTCGATGAGCTCATTGATCTGATTTTTTGATGATTCGGTCAGTTCAGAGGTTCCGGACTCGAAATAAAACAGGAGTGAAACCGGTTTGCTTGGAAGACAATTCAGTTGCTCTGCGTATTTCTGACGTATTGCATCCGGATCACCTTTTGTAACTGGAGAGGGCTGTTTGTCCGAGGCGGTCAGTACCGTATAAAAATAGGGTTGATCCACAATCACATTTCCTGCATCGCTAGAAACGGCAACGGCATTGTGTGCAGATTCGTTATCGAGTAAAATCACTGTCGTTTTGGGTGTCGAGGTTATAAAAGGGAGCGATAATAGAATAGCACTCCATAAGAAGAACGGTTCCATAATTATTCGGCATCCACAATAAATTTCGTACCGCGAATACCGATAATTCCCTGCGGAACTTTGATATTTACTTTTTCAGGAGCTAATTTCCCGATTTTCCCTGATTCAAATACCATTGTCCCCTTGGGTAGGGTCACATTGAATTTAAAATCTTTTTTGGTGGGTTGAAAGAGATAATCGTTAATAATGAATTCACTCTCAGGACCGATAGCGATTCGTGTTCCGTCGTTGAAAGAGAGTCCTATAGAGCTGTTTTTTCCGGTATGAATCGTATCCCCGCTAAAAAGATATTCCCCGATTTTTGCCGTGTGAACCGCATCGTCTCTTTTTACACGTGCATCATTGTGTATATTTTTAATAAAAGCTACCGATTCTGAACTCCATGCGCTCAGCACAAATGCCAGAATGATAATGAGTGATTTCACACTTGTCCTTTATGGGATGAATACGAAATAGATTTTATCGCGTCTTTGCTTAGAGAGGTTTAGCATGTGAGTAAGAGAGACGATATCCCAAGCCATAGATGCTGGAGAGGGTGTTTTCCGGGAGTTTTTTTCGAAGACGCATCATCATTCCGCGAAGATTATCTGAACTGACATCGATATTATTGAGATAGAAATGATGGAGAATATCATCGCTGCTGCACACCTGCTCAAACTTTGAAGTCAGTAATGTCATTAAATGAATTTCATATTTGGTTAGGGAAGCATCGCTTCCGCGGCAGATTAACTTTTTTTTCTCGTTGTCCCAGCAGGTATCTTCATCTAAAGCGATGATATGTCTATTTTCCGGTATGACGGTTATGGCCGTATTGATTTTTTTGCATACTTTATGGAGGGTATCGAGCATCTCTTGGTATTGAATCGGTTTGGTGATAAACTGGGCAACTCCATAATTGAGCAGGGTAATGAGATATTCGGCTTCCGTATGCGCCGAGAGAATGATGATCGGTTGATCGGGGCGTATGGCGTAGAGTTCAGCCGTTAGTTCAACTCCATTCATTCTCGGCATTTGGATATCAGAAATGACTAAATCGTAGTATTTTTGTTTCGAAACGAAATAATGGTTGAATTTTTCGAGGGCATCGATTCCATCAATTCCCGTATCGACACGGTAAAAATAATCTTCTAAGATTTCTGCCGTTCGCTGACGAATGGGGTCATCGTCTTCTACAAATAAGACGGAAAGCCGCTTAGTCTCTTCGTAAATGGTTTGAGTCTGTAACATCCGTTGATTTTTAATCCCATTTAATGAATTGCGGTTAATACGATATGGTACAGCACGTATCATTAAAATACTACAATCAAATATTGTAGTACGTTGCCTCTTTGTGATGGACGACCAGAGCCGTCGTACTTTGTTCCGGGTGAATTTGATAGGTCTCGGAGAGGGTAATACCGAACTCTTCCGGACTCAACAGATCAAAGATGATACGGCTCGGTTCGAGATCCGGACATGCCGGATACCCGAAGCTGTACCGTGCTCCTGCGTAGCGGTTTAGGCGAACATCACGCAAACTAAATCCTTCATCATCGCTTGCAATATTCAGATCGAGCCGGATTTGCTTGTGCGCCACTTCGGCTAAGGCTTCGGCAAGTTCTACCCCGAAACCGTGCACCATGTTATATTCCAAATACTCATTATTGGCGTAGAGCTCTTTTTCATACTCACTGAATTTATCTCCGACACTGACGCAGCTTAGCGGAAGCACATCATCACGTGTATGGGCAAAAAAATCGCTCAGAGCGCGATGCGGGGCTTTACGCTGGCGCGGAAATTCAAAGACATATTTGGCATTCCCGATCACTTCATCAAGCGGTTGGCGATTGGCATTTTCATCGATATTCCATCCGTAGCTCTCGTCAAAAATGAGGAGTTCCTGATCGCTGCTTCGGACGGGATAGTATCCGTAAATCACGGTAGGGTCAAACAATCCGCGTTTTACGATTTCATTTTTGATCCGCTCATACGCTGGATAGACTTTGGTTTCAAGCAGTTTTTTGTACTCATCTACCGGCATTCCTGCACGTTTGTATCCCCAATGCATTTTGAAAAGACTGCGTTTATTGACCCATTCGCATACCATGTCAAAATCGAGCTGTTCTTTGCGTAATACGCGACGTCCCCAAAACGGAGGGGTCGGGATTCTGACCTCGCTTGGCATTTTTATCTCTTCAAACGGAGGAATCACTATGTCGATTACTTCTTTGGTCGCACGTTCCACCATGTCTCCGCCGAGTCGTGTATCGAGTCCGACACTCGGATCGGCATTGTATTTTTCGATGCGGCTCATCGCGATAACCCCGTCGAAGGCGTCTCGGCAGTAAAAGATCGCCCCTTTGTAGATCGGTCGGCAAAAATCATCCACAAAGCTGCGGGTAAGTGCAGCTCCACCAAGCAGTACCGGAGTCGTGATCCCCATGCTGGCCATCGTTTCCAAATTGTCTTTCATGACTTGGGTCGATTTAACCAGCAATCCTGACATCCCGATAGCGTGGATTTCTTTGGTTCTCATAACGTCGAGATACTCTTCAAGCTCCGTTTTAATCCCGACATTGATTACTTTGAAACCGTTATTGGAGAGGATGATATCGACGAGATTTTTGCCGACGTCATGGACATCTCCCTTAACGGTTCCGATCACAAGGGTGGTGTCGGTATCTTTTTCCTGTTTGGAGAGATAAGGGTTGAGATAATCGACAGTTGTCTTCATCGTCTCGGCGCTCTGCAACACGAACGGCAGCTGCATTTTCCCCGATCCGAAAAGCTCACCGACGATTTTCATCGCATCAATGAGGATTTCATTGACGATTCTATCGGGATTGATCACGTGACGCGCTTTTTCTACCAGAGGGATCATTCTCTCTTTATCACCGTCGATGAGGAGTTTGGCGATTTTTTCTTCATCGCTCATAGCCTCGTATTCTTCATCGTTTTTAGAGTTATCAATGGTCTTGTCACTGAAATGTTCGATAAATTTAAAGAGCGACTGATCATCAGGAGAGAAGAGCAGTTCTTCACAAATGGAGCGATCTTCTTCAGACATTTTAGAGAGCGGTACGATGTGTTTGACATTGATGATGACAGACGTCATACCCGCTTCGATACAGTGGTGTAAAAAGACACTGTTCAGATAGACTCGGGCATTCATACTGAGTCCGAAAGAGATATTGGATAATCCAAGCGTTGAGCCGACGTTGGGATATTTGGTATGGAGCTGACGGATCGCTTCGAGCGTTTGGATGGCAGCATCACGGTATTCCACGTCTCCGCTTCCTACTGTAAACGTGAGCATATCAAACATCAGATTGCGTGGATCAATACCGTGGCGGTTGACACACAGATCGTAGATACGGTCCGCAATGCGCATTTTATCTTCCGTCGTTTTTGCCATCCCTTTTTCATCGATGACGAGACACACGAGTGCGGTTCCGAATTTTTTGGCGAGGGAACAGATCGCATCCAGACGATCTTCCCCGTCTTCGAGATTGACCGAGTTGATGATCGGCTTGCCGCCGATGCATTTGAGCGCTTCTTCCATCGTGTTGACCCGTGTCGCATCGGGCATGAGAGGGATAGGGATTTTTTGGTTGTAGAGTCTCATGACGTGTGCCATATCCACCGCACCGTCACGTCCGGCAAACTCGACGTTGACGTCCAGACAATGGGCACCGTCGCGTACTTGTGCCTGACCGACACTGAGTGTCCCCTCGTAGTCGCTTGCAATGATCAGTTCGCGAAACGCTTTGGAGCCTGTCGAGTTGGAACGCTCTCCGATGAGCAGCGGGGCAGGGGTTTGGATAAGCTCAACCGTATTGAACAGCGATGCGATAGAAGGAGGTGTTGTTCCGCTGGGTTTTTTAGGGGCAATCGTAGAGACTTTATTGACGAGTGCGCGAATATGCTGAGGAGTGGTTCCGCAGCATCCGCCGAGGAAGCTGACACCGTCGTAATTTAAAAAGTCACATTGCAGCTGGGCAAACTCATCGGGTCCCATCGGATAGTATGAATAGCCGCCTCTGTTTTGAGGGAGTCCCGCATTGGCATGAACCGATATCGGTTTTCCCCATACCTCTGAGAGGGTTCTGACATGTTTGCCGTACTGTTCCGGTCCAGTACCGCAGTTGAATCCCAGACTGATAATGTCAAACGGCTCCAAAATCGTTGCAATCGTTTGCGCATCGGTTCCGATAAGCATACTTCCGGCTAGTTCGATAGTCACGGAGACCATGATAGGCAATGAAGTACCGCGCTCTTTATTCGCGGCTTCGCAGGCATGGAGTGCCGCTTTGATTTGAAGCGGGTCTTGACAGGTTTCGAGGAGGAAAATATCGCATCCGCCGTCGATAAGACCCAGACAGCACTCTAAATACCCCGCGTACATCTCGTCATAATGGATATGCCCGAGAGAGGGGAGCTTCGTTCCCGGTCCGATGGAACCGAGGACAAAACGGGGATGTTGCGGGGTCGAAAACTTATCGCATTCGGCTTTACATACAGCGGCACCGGCGCGAGAGAGCTCGTAGGCGCGATGGCCGATCCCGTATTCATCAAGTACCCAGCTAAAAGCGCCGAAGGTATTGGTCGTGATGAGGTCGGCTCCGGCGGTGAGGTAAGCATGAAAAATATCGCTCATAACTTCGGGGCAGGTAACGTTGAGAAGTTCGTTACACCCCTCCAGCCCTTCCCATGCACTCTCGGGAATTTTGTCGGTACGCTCTTGAAGCTGGGTTCCCATCGCACCGTCGATGATGAGAGGACGGTGGGTGAGTGTTTCTAGAAGCGTTTGTTTGACCGACATAACAGAGACCTTGCGTAATAAATAGTGTCGCGATTTTATCTAAATGGAGCATAATTGCTTCTAAGTATGAAAATATAATTCTTTGGATACACTCTTAGCCATGAAAAAGCTGCTACTTTTATTACTCTTTTTTATGAGTGTCGCATGGTCGAGAGAATCGGTGACATTACAACTGTCCTGGCTGAACCAATTTCAGTTTGCGGGATATTATGTGGCCAAAGAAAATGGGTATTACTCGGACGCCGGGTTGGACGTTACCATTTTGGATGCGCAAAATCGACAAGATCCTTTTGATGCAGTGATGAAAGGGAAAGCGCAATACGGGGTGGGGCGTTCATCGTTGATTGTGGATTACATCAACGGTGCCCCGCTGGTATTGATGGCGGCAGTATTTCAATCTTCTCCTATGATGTTGCTCACCCGAAAAGATTCCAATATAACCAAAGCGCAAGATCTGAAAAATAAGCGTGTCATGTTGACGGGCGATACGGTGGAGGGTGCGGAAATGCAGGCAATGCTCCGCAGTGTCGGTTTGCGTACGACAGATCTGTATGTGCAAAAACATTCGTATGACCCAATGTCGTTGGCACGCCGTGATACCGATGCCATGGTCGCATATCTCTCAAATGAGCCTTATATCCTCCAAAAAGCCGGGATAGAGACCCATGCCATCCACCCTAAAGATTACGGATTTGATTTTTACAGCGATATTTTATTCACCACTAAAAAAGAAACACTCGAACATCCGCAAAGGGCAGAAGCTTTTTATGATGCTTCAATGCGAGGATGGCTTTGGGCATTTGATCATATCGAAGAGACTGCTGAGCTGATTTACCGTAACTATAATCCTCAACATAAATCGCTTGATGCATTGATCTACGAAGGAAGAGTCCTTAAAGAGCTCGCATTTCGTCCGAATACCGCGTTCGGTTCGATCGAACCGATACGTCTGGAAATGATTGCACAGGGATATCGTCTGATGGGTGTGGTTCCGTCCATCCCTTCTTTTGATCCGTTAATCTACAAACACAGTACGCTGAATTTAACCGCAAAAGAGAAAGCGTGGCTGAAAGCCCATCCGGTAGTGCGTGTCGGGGTTGATCAAAATTGGCCTCCGGTAGAATCAATCGATGAAAAAGGGAGGCATATAGGGATCAGCGCCTCTTATTTGAGTTTACTTGAAAAGCGATTGGGAATTCATTTTGAGGTTGATTACAGCCGTAGACTCTGGAGCGACTCATTACGTGCCGTCCAAAATAAAGACCTTGATATGCTCTCCTGTGCCGCTATTACCGAAAAGCGACAGGAAAATCTCGTATTTAGCCGTTCGTATTTAAAACAGTCGATGGTTATCGTAGCGGATTCAGGTGTCGGATATGTGAATGATTTAAATGATCTAAACGGAAAAAAAGTAGCGGTAGTACGATCGTATGCGAGTGAAGAAATTTTACGAAAGTACTATCCGAAAATCATACCGGTGTTGGCGGATAGTTCATTGGAGGCACTCAAAAAAGTGGCTTCAGGTGAAGCCTACGCATGTGTTGAAGGGCTTGGTACTGTCAGTTATTTGATAGAACATTATAATCTTAAGCGTCTAAAGGTAGTCGGAGAAACACCGTACCGATATGAACTTGCTTTTGCTTTTCGCAATGACTGGGGGATGTTGGCTTCTATTTCAGACAAAGTATTGGCTTCTATTACCCAGTCAGAATATCAGGCGATTCATGGCAGCTGGCTCGTAATGGAGAAAAATGAACCGATCAATTACAGTCTGGTTTGGGGGATTGCCGGTTTTATGGGGGTCTTGTTTATTGTGATCGCGTATAAAAACCGTCGCCTTGATGTACTGGTACGTCAACGGACCGATGAGTTGGAAACCTTCAATCAGCGGCTTCAAGAGGAGATTGAAAAGGCGGTTGAAAAAAATCGTAAGCAGGAAAAACTGTTAATGCAGCAAGCTAAAATGGCTGAAATCGGTTCGATGCTTGAATCCATTGCACACCAGTGGCGGCAGCCTCTGAATATTTTGGGTCTCTCCATGACGCGATTGAATCTTAGCTGTTCTATAGGAGGATCCCAAGAGGCAGCAAAAGTGATTGAGATCGCCGAGGCACAAATCGAATATATGTCTCAGACTATCGATGATTTCCGTAATTTTTTCAAACATGACAGAGACCAAATCTCGGTCAATATCAACACGTTGATTAGTGATGTTGAAGCATTGCTTGGGCCATTATTAGTCCGTAAAAAAATTACTATTGAGAGAGACATTGACCCTGATACAGAAGTTCTCGTGTATCCGAACGAGTTAAAACAGGTACTTATCAATCTCATCAATAATGCCCGTGAAGCGATTGAACAGCATCGGGGAGATAAAAGGGTTATTTATATTCGCTGCCAGAATGATGAGAAATATTGCACGATTAGTGTAGAGGATACAGGCGGGGGCATACCGAATAAGATTATAGATAAAATTTTCGATCCCTATTTTACAACGAAATTTGAGTCGCAAGGGACAGGAATCGGGCTTTATATGGCTAAAACAATTATTGAAAAACACTTTTTAGGAAAACTCAGCGTTTATAATTCGAACCTGGGGGCGTGTTTTGAGATCCGACTCAATCGTTCATTAAAAGCGGGTTCCGGCACTCTAGGATAAAGCAGTGATATCCTGATTCGTACCGGTAATCGAGAGTAAAATTATGGGCATCAAGAATGGATTTGACAATATAGAGACCAAGTCCAAAACTATTTGGATTTTCATTGTGATGAAAGAACGGTTCACTGATCGATTTTAAGGTACATTCCGAAGGCCAAGGTTCACCTTTATTATAAAAGAAAATACGGGTGTTGTTCTGGAGAATGCGAACTTTTCCCTCATTGCTGTATTTAACCGCATTATCGATCAAATTTTTAAATACGGTTACAAAAACATCGCAATCGGCATAAATAGAATTTCCGTCATAGGTGGCTTCTATGGTTTCATCATTGAGGAACAATAGCTCTTTGGCTTTATGGACCAACTCTTTTGGATCACACTCTTTTAAATGGGGTGAAAGGGCTCCTGAAGTGATTTGTTCGACTCTTACCAATTCCGCGATCAGATGTTCCATACGATTGAATGCCCGTTCTAAAATCGATTTTTCTTCCCCTTTTTTGAGAAAAGGGAGCGATAATTTTCCGACGGTAATCGGTGTTTTAAGCTCATGCATAATGTTGCGTAAAAAGAGTCTGCGTGCCTCAAGCAGTATCTGATTTTTATGCATTGCCCCATCCAGTGCATTGGCCACAAGAGAAATCTCATCTTTATTGGTACTTTTAATCGGTGTATAAATTCCCTCTTTCCCATACGTGGTAATGGAATGAATCAACATCTTAAGCGGGAACAGAGTCTTGATAATGAGCCAATACAATAACAATAAAGCAAGGATGAGTGAAATAAACAGTGCCTCCGGCCAAAGCGGTTGTTTGGCTGCATCGGTTTTAATGATCAGTAATGGCGGCGTTGCTTTGGTTAGATAGATATAGAGATTATTGGTATCTTTTAAAATTTGTATTCGACCTTCTTTGAGTGAGTCTTTTATGGGTTCAGGGTAGTCTTCAGGAATGGTTGTAAGGGCGTTTTGAAGTGTTTTGGTAAGATCCGGATGCGGCTGAGCGACATGATACCCTTGTGCTTCTAAAAAATCTTTTCGCATGGGAGGATCTAGAAAAATACTTTTACGTAAAACCAGCAAAAGGTTTTTTGCTTCCAGTTCGATAGCGTGATTGTATTCTTGGGTAAGCCGTTGGTGAATAGTATAAAATCCCACTCCCATCCCGATAAAGGTAACAAGAAAAAAAAGGGTAATGCGGAGAAAAATACTGTGTATCATTGATTATCCGGAAAAACGATACCCGCTGCCTCGTACGGAGTGGATGAAGCGGGGATTTTTTGGGTCTTTTTCTATTTTTTGTCGTAAACGACTGATGATCACATCAATAGTGCGAGCAGAGCTTTCCCATGAAATCGCTTCAGAATTGTTTGAGAGGAAATCACGGCTAAGCGTTTGATTGGGATGGAGAATAAAGAGGGATAACAGTTCGTATTCAGCTCGAGTAAGGGACAGCGGAACACCGTTAAAGGTAATGGTTTGTTCATGCTCATTCAAAATAAAAAGCTTGTTTTTTTTCTCCAGAGTCGGTCGATAACGGCGTAATACGCTTTTAATCCGTGCAATAAGTTCACGCGGTTCATACGGTTTTGGAAGGTAGTCGTCTGCACCGTATTCGAGCCCGATAATTTTATCGTTGATATCACTTCTGGCACTTGAAATCAGAATGGGAATGTCCGTTTTGAGACGGATCGCTTTGCACAATTCCAATCCATCCATTTGCGGCAGAGTTAAATCCAAAATAATGAGATCAAAATGATCCGTATCTAACAGATTAAGCCCTGCCATAGGCGTAGAGACGGCATTTACGGCGATACCGTAGTTTTTCAAATAGTTAACGAGCAGTGTCGTAATGTCCGGGTCGTCTTCGACCATTAATGCTTGAAGCATTATTCCCCTTTTTTAGTCATTGGTACAGATTGTTTTGTATCGTGCAAAAAAAAGCTTGCGCTGTTCCGGATTAAGAACTTCGATCTTTTTTGCATAAGAATGACGTTTTACCTGTTCAACAGTCGTATCGATTTGCTGCAGTTGTTTGATCTGATTGGCGGACAGATTCAAATCAGATGCCATATCAATAGGTGTCGGTGTGGATGCCGCAAGAAAGGCACAACTCAATATTGGGAGGATGACGAATCGAATCATAGGATACTCCTTGGTTACAGATACTGCCTCATCACGAGGGTACATCCGGCAGTATGACGCAGCGATGTTAACGAAGGGCAAAAGAACTATAAACGAATGTAAAGCCAATTATAACGTTAAAAAGAGTTAATAAGAAGAGTGAAAGATTTTGAAGAGTGATTGCCTCGAGCGGCAAAATGTGATTTAGTCTACCATCCAGCTGGCGCGTTTGGATTGACGAAGTTTTTTGACTAACATTTTTTCTAATGGGGTCATTTTTTCCATTTGGGTCTCCTTTTGTAAATATATTTAGAATCGTACAGTTCTAAAGTTACTCAACGGTAACGCAAAAATTAATAGTAAAAGAGCAAAAGAGGGTAATTCAAGCTTTTTATGAGATAGAAAGGATTAAGAGTCATAATTCGATAATAATTATTAATTTTAAAAAGGATAAGAGGGTGGAGGCATTAGCATCGTCGTTTTGGAATTTGTGTGCATCGATGGGAATCTTTATTGTTGTCGGTGTATTGATTGCCGGAATATTGCACGAGCTGGTTCCTGAGGATTTAATAACCAAGCAGCTGGGAACGCGAGGTTGGAAATCTGTGTTTAAAGGGACACTCTTTGGAATACCGCTTCCATTGTGCTCGTGCAGTGTTATTCCCTTTGCTGCCGAGCTAAAGCGAAAAGGTGCATCCGAGGGTGCGGTATTATCCTTTTTGATTTCAACGCCGATTACGGGGGTTGATTCGATTTTGGCAACCTATGGAATGTTCGGCTGGGCGTTTACGTTCTATAGGGTCATTACTTCCAGTATTATTGCCATTATTGCGGGCAGTTTGGCTAATGTGCTGATTAAACAACACGTATCTCCCGTCGCAAAATTTTCACTCAATCCGAAAGCCCAGCAAACGATTCGTATCAATAATCCCGCACCTGAAGTCAATCGTGTACGCTCTTTTTCTCTTAAACGTGCGCTACATTACGGGTTTGTCTCATTGTTGGGAGGGATCGCATCCCCGTTGTTATGGGGATTAATTATCGGTGCCTTTATCTCGATGATGATTCCTGGGAATTTGAGTCATTATTTTACGGACAGCAGATGGTTAGGGTATCTTATTGCCGTAGCGATTGCGGCTCCAATGTATGTCTGTGCAACCGCTTCGTTACCGATTGCCGCATCGTTGATTTTAGCTGGGGTTTCTCCCGGAGCCGCGTTTGTATTTTTGAGTGCGGGACCGGCAACCAATACGGTGACTATGGGGGTTGTGAAATCGATGCTTGGGACTAAGGCATTAATCATATATTTAGGCAGTATTATCATCGGGAGTGTCGGATTCGGGATAGTATTCGATCTCTTTTTTGATGCGACTGCAATACGCGGGATGCTTTCCCATCAAGAAGCCCATGGGTGGATAGAGAATATCGGAGCCGGTATTTTACTTGTATTGATTGCCTATAACTTGATTCAAGCTCGTTTGAACAAAAAAAATAAAAGTTGCAGCGGGGGCTCTTGCTGTTCTTAAATTTTAAAAGTGCTTTTCGTATCTGAGCCGTTTAGCAGTTGAAAAAGCGGATAATCACCTAAAAATTAGGAGCGAGTATGGGATGCAGTGAAAAAGCCCTTTTGGGCGGCGGGTGTTTTTGGTGTATTGAAGCGGTTTATAATCGAGTAAATGGAGTGTGCAGTGCTATCAGCGGTTATGCAGGTGGAGCACGTCCAAATCCTAATTATGAACAAGTATGCAGCGGTGCAACTGGACATGCTGAAGTGGTTGAAATTACGTATGATCCTGAGATTATCAATTATGAACAGATTTTAGAAATTTTTTGGGAAGTACATAATCCCACAACGTTAAATGCTCAGGGAGCAGATCGCGGGACACAATACCGTTCTGTCATTTTTTACATAAATGACGATCAAAAAGAGAAAGCACTCGGTTCGATGGCAGAAGCACAAAAGGGGTGGAGTGAGCAGATTGTAACCGAACTTTCTCCAGCTCCTGTATTTTTTCCTGCTGAAGAATACCACCAAAACTATTATGCGGAACACCCGACACAAGGGTACTGCTATGCGGTAATCGCACCTAAGATAGAAAAATTCATGAAAAAATTCGAGGATAAAGTTAAAAAGTAGAAGAGTATTTCCCGCGGATGCGGGAAAGAGAAAAGAACACTTAGCTTATTTGCAAAGTTCCACTTCGATACGACGGTTTTCAGCACGTCCTTCTTTGGTTTTATTAGAAGCAACCGGCATTTTTTCACCCATACCTTCAGATGTCAAACGTTCAGACGCTACACCGTCTTTAATAAGCATGTTTTTAACGGCTTCTGCACGTTTTTCTGAAAGTTTTTGGTTGTATTTATCCGAACCGGTACTGTCAGTATGACCTACGATATTTGCTTTATAAGCAGGGCTCTCTTTTAGGAATGATGCGAATGCATCCACTTTAGCTGTTCCTTCTGCATCGACTTTATTTGAATCGGTTGCAAAGTTCAAGTGAAGTGTCGCTTTTAACGGACAACCGTCAGAATCTACTTTGAATCCTTTAGGAGTGTCAGGACATTTATCTTGAGGATCAAATACACCGTCTCCATCACTATCGATCGGAGCAGCTACAACAACCGGTTTCGGTGCCGGAGCAGCTACGACAGGTTTTGGAGTTGGGACCGGTACCGGAGTGGGAACAGGAGCAGCAGGTTGTACTTTTTCACCGAATGCAAAGTTAAGCCCCGCCATTAACAAAAGATTGTTATCCCAGTTGAAATGGTTGAATTTCAACATTTCGATCGCTTCGAGTTTAAGGGCGATTTGATCGGTAATGCCTACTTTTACACCGGCACCTGCATCCGCAAACGCGCTGTTGTGGTTATCGTATTGATGATTACTCATTGTTTCATAGCCAAGACCTGCTTTAACAAACGGAGTAATATTGTTACTTTTATCAAAATCATAAACGCCGTTAATAGCTGAACGGAAAATATCAGTTTTACCGGCTCCATTTTGATAATCGGCATCGCTGAACAAAACGGATAATTCAGGTTTAATAACACTGTCTAGATTATTAAATTGCATTTCAGCACCATAAACACCATGATCTTTAAGATCCTGTGCACTAGGGAATGCATAACCCGCCATTGGCGAAACTTCATAGTTATAGTCGCTGGCACTAAGTAATGTCGCAGCGAGCAAAGAGGAAAATACTAATTTTTTCATGATACAAGTCTCCTTCAGACATTTGTGAATAGAGAATTATAGCACAAGAATGTATGTGAATTGTTGCTAAATAGGGTTTAATTGTTTTTCTTAATGGCTTGAAATGCTGTCTGCATCGTGTTTAAAAGGGATAGAATCTCCTGATTTAATTGTGCCTCCGCCGCATCAATTTTTTCAAGATGGGAAGCTTTTAAGGCTTCCAGTTTCTCCAAAGTACTTTGGAACAGTTCTTTATCATCCGTAAGGAGTATGATTTCCTCTTTAGGTGCCCATTTACGTTTCGTGACACCGTTTTGAGTGAACTCAAAAATGATATTTTGACTGTTCTCTGAACTGATGTATTTAGGAACAGTATAAGCAAGATAATGTTTTTTAGGGCCACCTTGGTGACGTTGAATGACATAGTACATACAACAATGATAACATAAATCGAATTTTATCCCTCTTTGTGATAGAGTATTTATAATAGAAAATCTAGGAGCACGAATGGAACATATTTATGAGTTGGCAATAATCGGTGCAGGTCCTGCCGGGATAGCGACAGCGATAGAGAGTTATGCTTTGGGTATGCGGGATATCGTGTTGTTGGAAAAAGATGAAAACCATAATGCTACGATTCGTAAATTTTACAAAGATAATAAACGGGTAGATAAAGACTGGAAAGGACAAAAAGTAGAATTGGACGGAAGCATCTATTTTATGGACGGAACGAAAGAATCTACATTGGACTTTTTTGACCAGTTGCTGGACAATGAAGCGGTTGAACTTAAAACACACACCGAAGTACAAAAAATAGTGAAAACAGAAGGTGGTTTTGAAGTATTTATCGCGGGTGGAAGTATAAAGGCTAAATATGTAGTCGTTACTATCGGTCGCATGGGGAAACCTAATAAACCCGATTACAAAATTCCTCCATCGATCAAAAACCAAGTGCATTATACCCTTGACGGATGTTCGCAAGGCGAAAGGGTTATGGTCGTCGGCGGCGGTGATTCTGCAATCGAATATGCGGTTGAATTGTGTGATCGCAATGCGGTTACAATCTGCTATCGTCGGGGGACATTTCGTCGTGCAAATCCGACCAATCAAGCCGACATTTACAAAGCGATGAGCGAGGGCTTGTTACAGGCAATGTTGAATACCGAAATTGTCGAGCTTGAGAGTGAGAGCGGGAAAGTGAAAGTCGTTTTCAGCGATGGTGAGTCGGAGCTGTTTGACCGGATTGTTTATGCGATCGGAGGGACAACACCGAGCGGATTTTTGTCAGGCAGCGGAATTCAGGAAGAGGACGGTAAGCCGGTCCATGATGAGAACTATCAAACCAATATTCCGGGACTTTTTGTCGCCGGAGACATTACCCAAGAATCAGGCGGTTCGATTGCTTTGGGATTAAATCACGGTTTCGCGATTGCTAATTATATTATTGGTCTTTCAAAATAGGGCTGCTTTTGTGACTGAGCGGCCCTTCCGCACTAAATAAGGTTAATTCTATTGCAGTATGAAGGTATTCGGAAGTGACAAGCGGATCGAAATTTTCATCTTGAAAAGCAGCTATTTTAGCATTGTGAATAATATCATCGAGAAGGGATCGCTCCGGTGACTCACTTTTTGAATTTCCCCGTATTTTATCGTTTAAATACAGAGTAATCTCAGTAGCCATCGGCTGATTTAGAACAGGATATTCTTCAAGCAGCTTTTCCCTGTCTATAGAGCGCTCTGCTTGCAGTACCTCTTCAATAGACTGACGGGCGATGGTTAATAATACCGACTGTGACACGGATTACCTCCTCTCCCTTTTGTGTTATTATAACTTACTTATCCTCAGGTGACAACGCAATTTCAAATCCGAGCTCTTGGAGCATTTTTAGATCCGTATGGGCTTCGCGTCCGGCAGTTGTGAGATAGTTCCCGATAACGATGCTGTTTGCACCCGCTTCAAAAATTTCATGCTGGCGTTCTTTGAAGGTGATTTCGCGCCCTCCGGCAATCATAATCCGATCGGCTTTATCTAAGATCTTCCGTGCAAGAGTGATGAGATTCAACGATTCATCGATGGTGAGCGGATTGGGATTGAGCGGCAATGCCGGATTATGATGATAAAAATTGAGAGGAACGGAGATCGGATTGAGCTCTTTTAAGGATTCTAGCATACTGATACGATCCTCTTGTGTCTCACCCATCCCGAAGATTCCGCCGCTGATGAGTTTAAGCCCGGATCGGTTTACGTTTTCACAGGTTTCGTATCGCTCATCCCACGGATGGGTTGTGCAGACTTGGCTGTAAAAGGCACGGCTGGTCTCGAGATTATGATTATAAGCGCTCACCCCGGATCGTTTTAGTTCTTGAAGCTGTTCCAGTGACGCTGTGCCGTTGCAGGCGATAAGACGGAGGCGGGGAACTTCGCGTTTAAGTGTGGATGCGACATTGCAGACAAATTCGAGAGTTTTATCATCTAACCCTTTTTGTGCCGTAACGAGACAAAATCCAAGTGCTCCGAGTCCTTCGAGTCGGCGAGCCTCTTCTAAAATCTGATCTATCGGCTTTTGTTTGTATCGCTCGATGTCCGCTTTGTATTTGACACTTTGAGAACAAAACTTACAATCTTCGTTACAGGTTCCGCTGTTGATATTGCAGATAGAGCATAAAAAGATTTTTTTCATATTTTTCCTTTGGAATGCTGAAGGAATAAAATCCTTTCAGGTACGCTTGCCGCTATGGCACTGAAGATTGCCTCATACGAAGCAGATTTACGATCTCTCAAAAATATAGTGACGTTCTTCGAATACATCGTTTCCGACTGCACGGGAATAATGGGTAACGGTTAGGTTTGTGTCCGTTGTTTCAAGCATGGCACAGCTCGAAAACGGCTTGTCCCGTGCACATACTTCTCCCGGATTGAGAAAGAGGGTACGATTTTTAAAATCGCATTCAAATACGTGCGTATGTCCGAAAATGATTACTTCGGCATCGGCATTCATATAAAACGGCAGATGCATTAACTTGAAACTGACACCGCCGAGTTTAAAATAGTGCGGTTCTTGAACAAGGTTGTATCTGGTGTGATGTTCGATCAAACCGGCGTCATTGTTGCCATACACGGCAACATAACGTAATCCGCTATTTTTGAGTTGCTCGAGGATTTCAGGTTTGACGATGTCCCCGGCATGAATCAAAAACTCAGCTCCTTGAGATTTAAGATGATCGATTGCTTTTTGCGAACGCCCTTTTTTAGTATGGGTGTCTGACAAAAGCCCGATTTTCACGCATTTTCCTCTCTTGGTGTACGGTCCTTACATTTGACACACTCATACACTTCTTTATTGCGATACGTCCGCGGCGCCAATGCACCTCCGCACCCTTCGACTTGGCATTTTTTATCACTTGGCTCGAATTTGGAGATGAATTTACATTTCGGATAATGTTCACACCCCCAAAATGCACCGCGGCGGGATTGTCTCCAAAGAAGTTTTCCGCTGCATTCAGGACACGGTACTTCTGAGAATTTTGTCTCTTGATTCAGCGTTTTGGTATTTTTGCATTTCGGATAGCCGCTGCATGCCAAGAATTTCCCGTTACGACCGTTTTTCACGACCATAGCACTGCCGCATTTGTCACACACCTCTTCGCTCACTTCATCAGGAGTCGCAGGGTTTTCTTTTTGGTTCTCTTCCGTTTGTTCGGTGTATTTACACTTCGGAAAACCGCTGCAGGCGATAAACTCTCCGAAACGTCCCGAGCGCAGGAGCAGTTCACTTCCGCATTGAGGACAGTTTCGGCCAAGCGGTTTAGCCATTTTAAGACTGACGATATTGGTTTTTCCCGCTTCGATTTTTTCGATAAACGGATAATAAAAATCGAGCAAAATTTTATGCCACGATTTGCCGTCTTCACCGATTTCATCCAGCGTCTCTTCCATTGTCGCGGTAAAGGATGCATCGACGATTTCATTAAAATGGTTTTCCAACATCTCGGTTACGGTAAAGGCAATCTCGGTCGGGATGATGGCCCGTTTTTCGATCTCGATGTAGTTACGAGCCTGGAGGGTACTGATCGTCGGTGCGTAGGTCGACGGTCGGCCGATCCCCTCCGATTCGAGTTTTTTAATCAGACTTGCTTCGGAATAACGTGCCGGCGGTTCGGTAAAGTGCTGTTCTGGGGTGATGCTTTGGATATCGATCGCATCTCCTGTGGTAAGCGAAGGGAGCAATTTGTCTTTGTCATCGCTTCCGGTCACACGGTAAAAACCGTCAAACAAGAGTTTACGCCCCGTTGCGCGGAACTGCGCTTTCGGGCTTTCAAAAGTAATGCTTTGTTGCTCAAATCGCGCATCGTTCATTTGACATGCTAAAAAGCGGTTGTAAATGAGACGATAGAGTTTGATCTCATCGGGTTTTAGATAAGTCGCAGCAACTTCCGGAGTAAAGCCGAGCATGGTAGGGCGGATCGCTTCATGCGCCTCTTGCGCCCCTTTGGACTTTTTCGTATACACTTTTGCTTGTGCAGGCAGATACTCTTTGCCGTAACGGTTCAAGATGACTTCACGCGCCGCTTCCACCGCTTCCGCCGCAAGATTGAGTGAATCGGTACGCATATAGGTGATGACCCCGCTGGTGCCTTCGGGAGTTTTGACCCCCTCATAAAGTGCTTGGGCAACCATCATGGTCTTTTTCGGAGAAAAACCGAGTTGAGATGAGGCGGTTTGTTGAAGCGTTGACGTCATAAACGGAGGAGGGGTAGAGGATTTACGCTCTTTGGTCTCAATTTCACCGACTTTAAACGCCTCTTTTTTGAGAGAATCTACGATACGTGCAGCTTCATCACCGGTTTTGATCGTGAGTTTGTCGATTTTTTCATTTTCAAAACTGACGAGAGTCGCTTCAATATCTTTTTTGAACAGTGTATCGATTGTCCAATATTCTTCGGGAATAAACGCACGGATTTCACGTTCACGGTCGACGACGATTTTGAGGGTAGAGGATTGTACCCGTCCAGCCGACAACCCTTTTTGGATTTTAGAAGCAAGGAGAGGTGAGAGTTTATACCCTACGATACGATCGAGCAATCGGCGTGCCTGTTGGGCATTGACACGATCCATATCGATGGTACGCGGTGTTTCGAGTGCATGAATGATCGCATTTTTGGTAATCTCATGGAATACGATCCGGGGCAGTGATTCGGGATCTTTATCGATTGCATGGGCGATATGCCATCCGATTGCTTCTCCTTCGCGGTCTTCGTCGGTCGCGATATAAATGGTATCGCTTTTTTTGGCCAATTCCTGTATCTGTTTGACCGTTGCGGTACTGTCTTCGCTGATCCGATATTCGGCAACGATTTTCTCGTCATCGATTTTAATGCCGAAACGATTTTTCGGGAGGTCACGGATATGCCCTTTGGAGGCAATAACCTCGTAATCTTTAGTGAGAAAGTTTTTGATAGTCTTGGCTTTAGCCGGAGACTCTACGATGATGAGTTTCAAAAAGTGAATCCTATATATATGGATGAGTTGCGAAAGTGTAACAAAATTTTTTACAAAATCGTTAAAGTTTTTTGTTTATGTCCCGATATAGTCTGTAACAGCAAGGACGCTGAACTAACTTAAGAGCAAAAAGCTCTTGCGATAAAAGGATTTATCATGGGTTTCAGAATTAACACGAATATTGCGGCGCTTAATGCGCATACTGCTTCTTCAATGAACAACCGTAATTTGGACAGTTCATTGTCAAAACTTTCTTCAGGTCTTCGTATTAACAGTGCGGCGGATGATGCATCCGGTATGGCGATTGCGGATTCACTTCGTTCACAAGCGAGCTCATTGGGGCAAGCAATTTCCAATGCAAATGACGGTATCAGTATTATCCAAACGGCTGATAAAGCGATGGATGAACAAACAAAAATTCTTGATACGATTAAAACGAAAGCGACTCAAGCGGCACAAGACGGTCAAACAACCGATTCTCGTAAAGCGCTTCAAGCGGACATTACCCGTTTGATGGAAGAGCTTGACAACATTGCGGGTACCACTTCATTCAATGGTCAACAACTTCTTTCCGGTCAATTTACCAATAAAGAGTTCCAAATCGGTGCATACTCAAATCAAAGTGTTAAAGCGTCTATCGGAGCAACCAGTTCTGATAAAATCGGTCAAACACGTTTTGAGACAGGTGGCACGATTGTGGCCGGTGTTTCAGCTGCAACACTTACTTTCTCGGCAGTAGACGGTAAAAACGATATCACTCTTGAATCGGTTGTTATTTCTACAGGTGCCGGTACCGGTCTTGGTGTATTGTCAGAGATCATTAACAAATCATCGGATAAAACGGGGGTAAAAGCGTCTTTTAGCGTTCAAGCAACGGGAGGTGCAGTGATTGCATCCGGTACTATCAGCGGATTGACCATCAACGGTGTTACTATCGGACTTGTCGATGTAAAAGCGAATGATAAAAACGGTGCGTTGGTAGCAGCGATCAATGCGGTTAAAGATACTACCGGTGTTGTCGCATCCGTAGACAGCCGCGGGCGTTTGGTTCTTAACAGTGCGGATGGACGGGGGATCAAAGTCTCCGGTACCGGCGTTGATGCCATTGCAGGTCTATCTGCAGCTGCGGTTGAGAACTATGGCCGTTTGAGCTTGACCCGTTTGGACGGAAAAGACATCCGCGGTATTTCAACAGCCGGTGTCGGTATGTCTTCCGGTTTGGCTGAAAAAACAGTCAATCTCCGTGATATCCGCGGTGCAATCAGTGCCGATATCGCGAGTGCTATGGGCTTCAATGCCAACTCGAATGCAGAGAACATTACAGCAGATAAAACAGCAGGTGTAACAACACTTAAAGGTGCGATGGCGGTAATGAGTATTGCAGAAACAGCACAAAAAATGCTTGACCGCGTTCGTTCAGACCTCGGTTCGGTACAAAATCAGCTGGTTTCAACCGTTAATAATATTTCGGTTACTCAAGTTAACGTTAAAGCGGCAGAATCAAATATCCGTGATGTTGACTTTGCGGCAGAATCTGCGAACTTCTCTAAATATAACATTCTTGCCCAATCAGGAAGTTATGCTATGACTCAAGCGAATGCAGTACAACAAAACGTACTTCGTTTGTTACAATAGTAACAAGCTTAAAGTATCGCTTTCTTTTAGATGTCTCCCGATGGGGAGGCATCTCCCTCCTTTTTATTCAATCTTCTTTCTTTATACTATTAGTTAATAATCATTTTTGGAATATTTTTTGCTTTTATAAATTTTTAGAATTGCACGGATGCAAAAAACTTCCTAAGGATTTATCATGGGTTTCAGAATTAACACCAATATTGCAGCGTTAAATGCGCATACATCTGCGTCAATGAACAACCGTAATTTGGACAGTTCATTGTCAAAACTTTCTTCAGGTCTTCGTATTAACAGTGCGGCGGACGATGCTTCAGGGATGGCGATTGCGGATTCACTTCGTTCACAATCAAGTGCACTCGGACAAGCAATTTCCAATGCAAATGACGGTATCAGTATTATCCAAACGGCTGATAAAGCGATGGATGAACAGCTCAAAATTCTCGATACGATTAAAACGAAAGCGACTCAAGCGGCACAAGACGGTCAAACAACCGATTCTCGTAAAGCGCTTCAAGCGGATATTACCCGTTTGATGGAAGAGCTTGACAACATTGCGGGTACCACTTCATTCAATGGTCAACAACTTCTTTCCGGTCAATTTACCAATAAAGAGTTCCAAATCGGTGCATACTCAAATCAAAGTGTTAAAGCGTCTATCGGAGCAACCAGTTCTGATAAAATCGGTCAAACACGTTTTGAGACAGGTGGCACGATTGTGGCCGGTGTTTCAGCTGCAACACTTACTTTCTCGGCAGTAGACGGTAAAAACGATATCACTCTTGAATCGGTTGTTATTTCTACAGGTGCCGGTACCGGTCTTGGTGTATTGTCAGAGATCATTAACAAATCATCGGATAAAACGGGGGTAAAAGCGTCTTTTAGCGTTCAAGCAACGGGAGGTGCAGTGATTGCATCCGGTACTATCAGCGGATTGACCATCAACGGTGTTACTATCGGACTTGTCGATGTAAAAGCGAATGATAAAAACGGTGCGTTGGTAGCAGCGATCAATGCGGTTAAAGATACTACCGGTGTTGTCGCATCCGTAGACAGCCGCGGGCGTTTGGTTCTTAACAGTGCGGATGGACGGGGGATCAAAGTCTCCGGTACCGGCGTTGATGCCATTGCAGGTCTATCTGCAGCTGCGGTTGAGAACTATGGCCGTTTGAGCTTGACCCGTTTGGACGGAAAAGACATCCGCGGTATTTCAACAGCCGGTGTCGGTATGTCTTCCGGTTTGGCTGAAAAAACAGTCAATCTCCGTGATATCCGCGGTGCAATCAGTGCCGATATCGCGAGTGCTATGGGCTTCAATGCCAACTCGAATGCAGAGAACATTACAGCAGATAAAACAGCAGGTGTAACAACACTTAAAGGTGCGATGGCGGTAATGAGTATTGCAGAAACAGCACAAAAAATGCTTGACCGCGTTCGTTCAGACCTCGGTTCGGTACAAAATCAGCTGGTTTCAACCGTTAATAATATTTCGGTTACTCAAGTTAACGTTAAAGCGGCAGAATCAAACATCCGTGATGTTGACTTTGCGGCAGAATCTGCGAACTTCTCTAAATATAACATTCTTGCCCAATCAGGAAGTTATGCTATGAGTCAGGCAAATGCTGTACAGCAGAACGTATTGAAATTGTTACAATAGTAACAATTTCATATAGCAGTCTTATGACTGCGTAACGCATTATCGTGAAAACGCTTTAGTAAACATGGAATGTAAAATTCCATTCTTCTCACAATCTTATTTTCATTTTAAATTAATTTCATATGGTGACAGATTTCGATCAATGGTGGACGACCTCTTGTGATCGCTGTCAATTCTGCTTCTATTCCTCCAGCAAGAGAAAATAGCCAATATCGGTGAGCAATGATCCACTCGATAAGCTTTGCTTTTTTTTCTAATTCGCTTTCTGCATTTTGGACAACGATTTTAGCCAAATCAAGCTCCTGATGAAAAATATAAGACTGAACAGTATCGATAAACATCTTTGAGAACTCGAGACTTTCAACTTTTTCTTTAATGACATCAATTTTTTCCGAAAGAAGGATGAGATTTTCATAGTTAATTTTTTCGAGAGAATTGTTTTTATTGTGTTCTTCTAAGATTTCAATCTCTTCAACTATATCCAGAAAAAGAGTTTCGACTTCGAGTTTAAACTCTAAACCGTAATCAACCATCTCCTGTGTTTTGTCATAAGCATGTTTGAGAAGTGTAGGAATCTCCTCAGGAGGAGTACGATCTATATGGATAGGTATTTTAGGGGTATCCATTCCCACTGTATCACGAAGTACGTCTGAAAAGGGTTTTTCGATTGATCCGTGGATGCGTGCTCCCCCCTCTGTGCAGTTATAGGTAGAAATTCCTTCATTTGACGTGGCTTCAATATCTTTTTCAAAAAAGTTTCGGAACATATCCCAAATGATAGTTGTTTTAATAAAGCCTTCTCCGCCGTATCGGGTTACGATCAAGTCATTTTGTCTATGCTGAACCTCGTTTTCACTGAAAATGTGCCCTTTTGAATGGCTTCTGCCATCATCAGCATAGGCGAGATCCTGACCGATAAGAAGTATATTCTGATGTTGCATATAGTAGGCTAGTTGGTATCCAAGATTCGCTGCGCTCATTCCGGAACCGATATAGCCAAATTCCGGCATTTCAAAGAATCGCATATAGCTCAGTGGACGCATAGCCAACGCTAGTTTGCAGCCCGTAAGATTTGTGACGCTTTTTCTATGTGTTAGAGAAGAGACAACAAAATAGGTGTTCTCTTTAACGGCTGGATCGAGATTCTCAAAAAATTTAGAGGTTAGCTCTACCCGTTCCATCGAAACAACGATATCAGGAATAATCCCATGTTCTTGTAAGATCGGTAAAGATGCATCGATACAAACCAATGTCATATAGGGAGCATAGGCTTTCAGTAATGGAAGTTGTTTCGCCAATGAAGGACCGGTAGAGATAATGACGGCATTTTTGTTTTTATTTTGTTTAATAAGCTCTACAACTTTATAGTTTTCAATCATAGTAGGGAGATTGTAAATATGCTGTTCTATACCGATAAGGGCATCATTGGTGTCATTTCCGTGGTTAAGAACCATTTGTTTAAAACTTCGGATTAAAAGGTTGTTCATCTCTTGAATATCTCGTTGGTAGTGGTCATAAAAAGGAGCGTGAATCTGCAAGTTATAGAGTTTAACATAGGGTTTGATATCCCCTTTGTAGACGAGTCTAATCCCTTCGCCAAAGGTCATGTGAGATGATAGCTGAAGAATGATTCTCTCACTTTGGATATCTTCTGCAATATCGATAAAATTTAACGCGATATAGAGTAACTCTATTTCCGGTTCGATAATAATGATGTGTTTATGTGCCGGGTTTGCTGAAATGAGCTTATAAAAAATTCCGTTACCTATTCCGTAATAAAAGAGAACGGGATAGCGGGAATACTCTGCTTCAGCGTCCTGAACAGATTTTTCCAAATCGGCGATGGGTGCATCATAGAGATAGCGGTGTGAATCATTTTCAATAATATTGATGTCAATAAGTTCTTGGCCCTGATAAACTGAAAACTTTGCGTTGGCACTTACAGAAAATAAATTAGCGGCAAGAGAAGGATTTACCCCCAAAAGGGCGGATAAATTTTTTTCATATATCGTTTCTTCCACACTGTTTCCTTGATTATGATTTGTTCATTCACTAAGTATTAGGATTATAGTGAAATATTTTATGAGAATGCTTTTATTACCACGTTCTTAGCCGTTTTCCTGAATTAAATCTAAACTAAGCGGTGTTCCTTTGGAAAAATCTGCACTAAAGTGTTTCCCTAAAATCTCAGAAAGATATTTGGGTGAGAGGCCAAATCCCGGGCGAACTGAGCGTACATTTGTCATAGTGATCGGTTCTCCGGCTTTTACATCTTCTGCGATGAAAAGACTTCGGGAGAATTCGCGTGATTTCAAACTTTTCGGGCTCAATTCATAGGTTGCTTTACCCATTAGTTTTTCGGTATCACGTACGGCATCTACCATCGCTCTAAACTCGTGAGGTTCCAAACTAAATGCACTGTCCGCACCCCCCATTCCCCGATCCAGAATAAAATGCTTTTCGATGACGCGTGCTCCGAGGGTAACGGCGGCTACAGGGGCACTCAGACTCATTGTATGATCAGAGAGGCCCACGGTGATGCCGAAGCGGGATATCATATCGGGGATGGTCAGCAAATTCATCTCTTCGAGTGCGGCCGGATAGGCGGAGGTGCATTTGAGAAGGGTGATCTGATCGTTTCCAACCCGTTTACAGGCATCCAATGCATCTTCTATGTCATTGAGAGTGGCGATGCCGGTGGAGATGATAATCGGTTTTCCTTTGGCAGCAGTATATTCGATGAGGGGGATATCGGTGATTTCAAAACTGGCGATTTTATAGGCCGGAACATTGAGACCGGAGAGAAAATCGACGGCACTCGGATCAAAAGGGGAAGAGAACGCTTCCATCCCCAGATTGTGTGCATGCTCGAAGAGAATTTTATGCCACTCCCACGGTGTCATCGCTTCGGCATAGAGATCGTGGAACTTTCGTTTGTCCCACAGGGTCCCCTGTGAAATAGTAAACATATCGCTGTCACAATCGAGGGTGATCGTATCGGGCGTATAGGTTTGGAGTTTGATCGCATCGGCACCGGATTCTTTCATGGCATCGATGGTACGCAGTGCGGTATCAAGCGAGCCGTTATGATTAGCAGAAAGTTCGGCGATGATAAAAACTTTTTCATTCAGATTATGGTTTCCGATAGTCATAGGGTACGCTCCAATGTGATCATTTCTTTGCCGTTATGGATGGCTCGATCGGTTTCTGTAAAATCGAATTTTTGATACAAACGTTTAGCTTTTTCGTTATTGATGAATACATTGGCGATAAGCTCGGTCAGTTTCAGCGTGTTAAACGCGTATCGGATCAATGCATCCATTAAGAGGGTTCCGGCACCTCGTTTATCGGGATTTGTATAGATCCCTATCTCTGCTGAGGTTAATGTAATATCAGTTAAATCGACAACGCCGAGGTAATCATTAGCCTGGCGGACTAAAAAATAGCGTTTATCGGACCGGTTTTTGAGTGACTCTATAAAACGGAGATGTTCATCGAGAGAGATTTCATGTGAAGTGAGCATCCACATTCGGATATCAGGATGATTCCGCCATGCGAGGATCATCTCTTTTTCTGTATCGTTCAATTCCGTAAACGGAATCAGACGAAGCGTTAATCGCCCTAATAGCGTTTGAAACTGACCCTGATCAAAATGTTCCATTACAAGAAGCCCTTGGCGTTTCATATAGGCAACGAACTCACTTTGGTTATCGGCACTTTGGATCGCGATAAAAGGGAGTTCCATAAACATCACTTCGTGTGCGATCGAGCTTGGGGTTATGATGGCAGACGAGCACTCATGCATGAGCTCTGCGATATTTGAAGCATTGATGTGCAGGCGGATATTCGGATGTTCTGCGGCATAGTGCCGGAGCTCGTTAAGATGAGGATTCGAGGTGGTAGTTACAAGATTGGCATAGGTATCTGAGGGAAGTGATTGTACGATTTGCATCGAGAGATTCATCGGATCGCTTCCCCCCATCGAAATAAATACGGCATCGTTCAAAGGTTTAGGATGTTGTTTGGCGAGGCTGAATTCTTCCCGTATCAGCGGTTTGGCACACTGGACTTCACAAAATTTGGGTACAAGATCTCTATAGCGTTGATTTTGAGCATAAACATTCGGATTATAGATGATATCGCAGTAATGGGGCTGATAGGTATCATCCATACTTAGAATCGTTACGCCGGTTTGCTCTTTGATCCGTTTTTCATATGCGGCATCGATACCGTAATGATCGAATACGACAACATCAATCTCGTGTGAGATAATGCACTCGACGAGTTCTTCCGATGTGTCGGAAGCGAGAACATGGACGGGATAGGGGATGGTATCGATGATATTTCCGTTTAAATCACGACAGGCGAAGATGACGGACGCTTCTGGGTATTGCTGTACTAAAACGAGATCGCGCATAATATGGCCTAACCCGATTTGACTGGAAGAGTCGGCACGGATCAGGAGATTCATGAGGGGAATACAGCTTTAAACATCAATTCGGCTTGCAGCCAGTCCTCGGGGGTATCGATGTCTTGGACCAGATGGCGGGGTAATACAACGGTAGTAGCGGCTTTTGAAAAAATCGGTGTCCCATTTAGCCATGTATCGGGTTTACCCCAGTAAAATTGGCCTACATCGTGATAGGCTTCGGGCAAATCCTGACTTCTTGTAGCGAAGTGTTCCGGCCAAAACATTTCGATGTTTCCTTCCTCGTCACGGTTTACTCCCCGAAAAATCGGAAACGGAAAGGTGGTTACGGGAAAAGCATACTCTTTACGATGTGTTATGAGTGCATTGTATGCCGCTTGGATATCTTCGCTCCGGACAAACGGTGCCGTCGCATAAATACAGCATGCAGCATCAATACTGTCTCCTTGCTCCTGCAGAATTTGAATCGCATGGGCAATGACAGGGATCGTTGCCGTATGATCGTCGCTGAGCTCATAAGGGCGCATAAAAGGGACCTCTGCGCCGTAACTGCGGGCGACATCGGCAATCTCCTCATCGTCGGTCGTAACAATAATGCGATCAAAGAGTCCGGAAGCTTGTGCCGCTTGGATACTGTAGGCGATGATCGGTTTCCCGCAAAAGGATTTGATGTTTTTACGCGGAATCCGTTTGCTGCCGCCGCGGGCAGGGATGATTGCAACGTTCATAAAACTCCTTTAAAAACTGCATCCGCGATAAGCGTATTTTTCAATAACTTCCAAGAGCGTATCTGCGACATGAGCGGCATTTTCCATCGTCATCTTTTGATGGCATGGGATAGAGAGTTCCGATCGGTAAAAATATTCGGTATTGCTCAGCCTCATCTCTCCGTAAAGTTCTTTATAAAAGCTGTTTTGATAGATCGGCTTATAGTGAACTTGCACTCCAAGACCCCTGGTTTGCAGCTCAGAAAAAATATCCTCTTTAACGCAGTGCAGTGCAGGAGAGAGTAAAAGAGGATAAAGATGGCGTGCACTTTGCTCGCTTGAATCGATAGGGATAGTCGAAAAGAGATTATGCCCTTGAAAACGTTCATCGTAATAGTGGCCGATACTTTCTCGTATATCGATAAAACGGTTCAGTTTTTTCAGTTGGGAGAGTCCCAGTGCCGCGGCAAATTCGGTCATCCGAAAATTATATCCCAGACTCACCATATCCGAATTCCACAGCTGCTTTTTGATGATCCCGTGAGAGCGGAATAACCGAAGAGCCCGGGCAAATTCTTCGTTATCGGTTACAACGGCTCCCCCTTCACCGGTTGTGATCGGTTTGATGGCATGGAAACTGAATACGGTCATATCCGCAAACGAACCGATTTTTTCTCCATTAATGCTACTGCCTAGCGCATGTGATGCATCTTCGATGACTTTCAGGCCGTGTTTTTTAGCGATGCTGTTGAGTACTTTGATCGCGACCGGTTTTCCGGCGAAGTCGACAGGGACGATTGCCTTGGTTCGGGGTGTTATGAGAGCCTCAATAAAGTTTTCATCAATATTACCGTCATTTTTTATGTCACAAAATATCGGTTTGGCTCCGAGTGCGATTGCCATATTGGAGGTGGCTACAAAACTGATCGGTGTCGTGATAATCTCGTCGCCGTGACCGATTCCGCATGCATCATATGCCGCATGGAGGGCTGAAGTGGCCGAATTAAAAACGATGCAGTAGCGTGCTCCGACATAGCCTGCAATCGCTTCTTCAAACTCTTCGACCTTGGCGCCTTGGGTTAGATGGGAACTTTTAAGGACTTCTGTAACGGCGGCAATATCATCCTCTTCGATCAGCTGGGTAGAGTAGGGGATCATACTTATTTTTCCTCATCCTGTGAGAGGGCAATCTTTTCCATTAACGCTTCAGGGCTGAGCCATTGGGTATTTGTCTCAGAACTGTATTTGAACCCGTACTCCACAGGAGTTCCGATTTCGCCGCAATTGTTTTTGGAAAAGTCGGCATTTTCAGTAAATTGAATAGAAGGTTTAATGACATAATGATCGTGAAATTCGAGAGTGAGATGCGAATCATCCCGTGGGCACATCACTTCATGCATCTTTTCTCCCGGACGGATACCGACGATTTTATGGGGAAGATTCGGCGCTATAGCGCTGGCTACGTCGATTACCTTCATTGAAGGGATTTTCGGAATAAAGATCTCTCCTCCGTGCATCCGTTGGAAGTTTTTAAGGACAAAATCAACCCCTTCTTGGAGGGTAATCCAAAACCGGGTCATTCGGTCATCTGTGATCGGGAGTTCGGTTGCACCCTCAGCAATCAATTTTTGGAAGAAAGGGACGACAGAACCGCGTGATCCTAAAACATTGCCGTATCGGACAACGGCAAAACGGATATCTTTTCCTCCGCGGATGTTGTTGGCAGCAACGAAGAGCTTATCACTGGCAAGTTTCGTAGCTCCATAGAGATTGATCGGACTGGCGGCTTTATCGGTTGAGAGGGCGATAACCTTACTTACTCCAGAGCGTAATGACGCGTCGATAACATTTTGAGCACCATTGATATTGGTTTTAATACATTCCATAGGATTGTACTCAGCGATAGGAACATGCTTGAGTGCTGCGGCATGAACCACATAATTGACACCGTTCATAGCACTTTCTAATCGAGGCAGATCACGTACATCTCCAATAAAATAGCGCATACAAGGGTCGTTGAATCGTTGTGCCATCTCATATTGTTTGAGTTCATCACGGGAATAAATAATAATTTTATTAGGTTTAAAGTGTTTTAAAATAGTTTTAACAAATTGTTTGCCAAAACTCCCGGTTCCGCCGGTAATGAGGATATTCTTTCCATTCAGCATTACACATCCTATCAACTCTAGATGATAGAATTAAGCAAAATTGATACCAATTTTTTTGCTGCTTAGTTACTACCATTTGAATAGGCATTGATTTGCGTTAAAAGAGAAGAAAAACTATTAGTTAATTTGTTCATAATCGTATCATATTGGCTAAAGCGCGCCGCCATAGCTGCATATCGTGCGTCAAGAAGTGCTTGTGATTTTGTTCTATTGTCATTCAAAGCTTTAAGATCAGTTGCTGAACCGGTCGTTAAAGTCTCCATAATACCGCTTGAAGCTGTATATCGTTTCATTAATAGATTCATCGAGGTAAAGACACCGTCGACAGATGTCGTGTTTCCGGAGGTATCCGTTGTTGTTAAACCGCTGAAAAATTTTTCAGAAAGGGCATTATTCTCATTGAATTTGGAGATAAATGTAGAACTATTAAAACTCATTGTACCATCTTGTGCCATATCTATTCCGAACTGGGGAAGTGACAATCCATCACTGTTGACTGAAGTAACAATTTGATTAATTGCACGTGTAATACCATAAATCGTGCTATCACCGTTAAAAATTCCAACCTTACCAGCAGTCGTATCGGTTGTAGTCATATTGGTTATTTGAGAAGTAAGACTATTATAATTGGTTACAAATGAGCTCATTGCATCGCTGATAGATGCCGTATCTTGAGTAATCGATATATTGGCACTCCCGCTATCTTGGAGCAAGTTGATTGTCATTCCTGTTACAACATCACTAACTGTATTGCTGCTTCGGGTGAGAGTAATACCGTTGTATTTAAATGACGCATCGGATGCTGCTTGAATTGTCTGCATGCCGTTTGTATTAGTAGATGCATCATACGCTAACAATTGGTTATTTAAAGTTCCTCCGCTCGAATCTGTGATACTGATAGCTTGATTGGCCCCAGTTGCATTAGAAGTAAGAATAAGACGATAATCACCTGTACCAACTTGGAGCGTACTGGCCGTTACACTGTCTCCAGCTACATTATTGATAGCAGTTTTGAGATCGTCTAACGTTGTTGATGAAGTATACGCGATATCATAGTTGGTTCCATTTACAGTCAATTTCATTGTCCCACTGCCACTGGATATTGTGGACGTTGTATCAGCAAAACTACCGGATTCTTGTACATCTTTTTTTGCCAAAACAGTATTAGAAATAGAAAATGATTGTATGGCAACACCTGCATTTGCAGTAACACTTACAGAACTTGTTGCACCGGAAACAGTTCGTTTTTGGTATAGCGCGTCATCATCCAACGCATTTGCACTGGCTTGGAATGTTGTAAGTAGACTACCTAAAAGGCTTAAAGCACTGTCTTTTTGTTTTTGTAAAGTTATCTTGTCATCAAGCGGGGTAATAATGGCTTTTGTATCAGCCGCTTTGAGCTGATCAATAACAGTCTGTGTGAGTACCCCTGCTCCTGCTCCCAGTGAACTGACTGACATAGTAAATCCTTTTACTTTATATTACGTACAGACTATATCGACTGAAACACTCTAAATGTTTAGTGAAACTGCAAAATTTAAAAAAGCAAAAAAGATGCCATCTTGCATTTAGCCCAACAGTTTGGTATAATTCCGCCTCTCTCCTCTAGACCTGTGCAAGGGCATGAGCGGACACCGTGTCAGGGTAGGAATACAGCAGCACACCCGTTCATGTTTTGTGCCGCAGGTATCTGGTGGGGAGTCCCTTATTACCCCTTTTTCTCACACTTTTATCAAAATCATTTTTAAAATTACATCTTAAAGAATAAATTTAACATACATTAGCCTATAATCATTTCAACACTATTGCAAATTTTTGTGTGGAGAAGTAAATGAAACCAGAATTAATGGAACAAATAGAGCATGTCCCGATGCTCCCTGAAACGGTCCAAAAAGTTGAAGCGGTATTCAACAATCCCGATAAGGGGATTAGCGATATGGCCGATGCGATTAAAGATGATCCGATTATTACTGCGTATATTTTGAAAACAGCCAATTCACCGATGTACGGCCTCAGCCGAACCGTCACGGATGTCGCCCATGCGATTTCTCTTTTAGGTAAAGAAGCCGTACGTACGTTTACAATCGCTTCGGCAGCCAATTCGTGTATGGATATCGATCTTTCACCGTACGGTATGACCAAAGAGACCTATTTGGCTCGCTCTCAACTTCAAAATGCATTGGTAAGCCGATGGGTATCCAAAGTTGACCGTTCCATGTTGGGCCATCTTTCGTTGGCGTCTTTTTTATTGGAATTGGGCAAAGTGGTGATCAGCCGTTATTTGATTGAGTCGAAACAAACAGCACTCTTGAGTGACAATTTACAAAAGGGCTCATCTATTAAGCAGTCCGAAATTGCTGCTTGCGGCAGTAAATCGGAAGATGTGACTGCAACACTCTTTTTCCGATGGAATTTTGATCCTGATTTGGTCCATTTGATCCGTTTTGCCAATGAACCTGAAGATGCATCAGACCCTGAAACACAAGAGATGGCAAAATTTCTCAAAGTAGCAAAAGAAGCAATCAATCTGGATGGAACGATCACAGATTCAACCCTAAAAAATGCACGTGAACTGATCGAAGAGTACGGCATGAATCAAAACCTCTTTGACGAAGCCGTTGAAAAAATTCTTGCTGCTGCGTAAAAATCACTCTTTTCTATAGCTTCCCGCTTTGCAGCCGTTTGGGCTGCTCGGCGGATTATCCCGTAAATAACACAAGTCTTCATGGGTCTGTTTCAGCACTTTACTCTCCCGTAATAACGGCAGCATCTTTTCATCTTTCTCAGAGAGTGACAACGACTGATTGTACAAGAGCGCTTTTATTTCGGCGTCTACAGCTGCAAGTGCCGCTTCGATATGAGTGAGGGAAACCATACTATTCTCTTTTTTAGACAATTATAGCGATGAGGTTCTAAAACAACGAGGGTTGTAACGCTTTTAATTTAAATGTTTTACGATGGATGTCACAATAGCCGTATTGACGGATCGCTTCAACGTGGGAAGCAGTGCCGTATCCTTTATGTCCTTCAAATCCGTATTGCGGATAGAGGGCACTTAGTTCTACCATTTCACGGTCTCGTGTCACTTTCGCCAAAATCGATGCGGCACTAACTTCGGGTATTGTCGCATCGGCTTTCACGAGTGTTGTAAGACCACTGACGCCAAACGTCGAATTGCCATCATATAAATAATCGGCTTCTCCGATTACCGACATGATCTCACGCAGTCCGGCTGCCAGACATGCGGATATTCCCAGTTCGTCGATTTGTTCCGCATCAAACCGTACAATATGATAGGTGGAGTGTTCACAAATGCGATCAAAGAGGGCTTCCCGTCTTTTCTCAGTCAGTTTTTTAGAGTCGTTAAGCCCGTCTATCGGACGATTTAAAATGACTCCGGCAATGGTAAGCGGCCCTGCCAGCGGTCCCCGTCCTGCCTCATCTATTCCGCAAAGATTCATAATCGGTCCATCTGTAAAAATATTGATATTGTATCGAATGCGTTCACATTAAATAAGGTATCATTCCTAAAAAAAGGATTTTTAACATGAGATCAATAATTTTAGCATTGTGTTTAACATCAGTCACGGCATCTGCCGCCACTATTTTGGGCTTCGGTGCGGAGGTTGACTACTACACTTCTACCGCCAGCGGAGACTTTAACTACAAAACGACACAAACCCATTTTGGAAGCGATCACGAATCAGGGTACCAAGTAGGACTTTATTTTGAACATCCCGCTCCGTTGATACCGAATGTGCGGGTCGATTTGACACCTGAAATTTCTTATAGCGGTTTGGACGGAGCAACCGTCAGTAAAGTTTCATTGGATCAAGTTGATATCACACCCTATTATGAGATTATGGATAATGTCATCGATTTGGATATCGGTATGACGTTTAAAGTTCTTGAGGGGAAAATTGAAGGGGTGGATAATCAATCGTTCAAAGAGGTGATCCCGATGGGTTATTTGGGAATCGGCATTACCCCTCCGCTCTCTCCGCTTTCAGTGGAGGGGAGTCTGAAATACATTGAATACAGCGGGGATTCATTAACCGACGCTCGGATCAAAGCCAGTTGGAAAATTGTGCAAGGGTTGAGTGCTCAGGCAGGGTATCGCTATGAATCTCTGCGCATCAGCGACCATTTCAATATAAATGCCGATGCAACGTTCAAAGGACCGTTCGTAGGGCTGAATTATCGCTTCTAAGTATCATCTCCCAGTGCCCACCGTTCAAACGGAATCATCTCGATCCGAGAGACGGGATGCGAGAGGGTACTCTCCAAATTCATCGTTACTACGATCACTTCTCTAACACGATTGGATACGATAAATGCCTCCAATGCTTCTACTTTCTTAAAAAGAGCATGTTCATTGGCAAAAGGGGACGCGATAATAATTTGTCCCCTCTGCGGGAGATAAAAATCGATCCCTTCATCATAATAACATTCGACATGACGTTTATCAAGCTCGGAGAAAACGAGATTTTCAAAAATACGCCCGAAATGTTTTTGTAGGACAAGGGCGTGTTTGATGGCAATATCACATAGATAGAGTTTTTTGACAGCACTGGGATGGTTGAATTTACCCAGTGATTTGAGATAGCCGCGATCAAAAAGTGATTGCAAATGCAGATACAGTTTGTCTTTGGAAATTTTGCGTTCCCCTTTGAGCCGTTCATAGAGGTTGAAAGCAGAGACTTTCTGCGTTACCATTTTTGAAGCTTGTGAGAGAATAGAAAATTCGATCGGCTCTAATGCACGGTTCAAAATATTTTGTAGATAGAGGACTCGGTCTTCACTGGCAATTTTGTGCATGGCCGGAAATCCGCCCAATTGGAAAAAGTGGTTGAGGGCGGTACTGTCGAATTTGCTTTCGAATGCCAAAAACTCCTCATAATCGAGCAGCTCAAGACGGATAGTATGAAAGGGCAATTCAAGTGCTTCTTCGCTTGACAGGATAATTTGATCAAGTTCAAAGAGTTCAATCGATTCATTATAATTGTCCAGAGCAAGGATGGAAATCTTATTATCGCGGCAAAATGTTTTTAATGAGCCATTCAGCTCATTGATATCGAGACGGCAGTCGCGGCAATCAAAATAGAGATAGGTTGATTTTTTATGTGACAGTAGATAGCTTTTAATCAGAGACGTCTTTCCCGATTGTGCTATTCCGTATATCAGTGTGTTTTCTTCGCCGATTGAATGTTTACGTTCAATAAATCCAGCATTATGCAAATCGTATCGATAATACTCATCAAGTAAGGTATTCATACCCAAAATGATACCCTAAAAAATATAGCTTCCTTATTAAAAGGAAGTAAATTTACATTAATACACCGTTTTTACCCCTAAAATCCTTGACCCTGGCTGGGTATGTCGGTATAATTTCGCCGCCTTATATAGTCAGCATTGACTGACGAGTTCTTTTATCTAAGGAAAAATTATGGAAAAAATTCGTTTGAAACTTAGAGCATACGATCATCGTGTACTTGATCGTTCAGTTGCCTCTATTGTTGAAGCTGTAAAGCGAACGGGTGCGGAAATCCGCGGACCGATCCCTTTGCCAACCAAGATTCGTAAATATACGGTTCTTAAATCTCCGCACGTCAATAAAGACTCACGTGAGCAATTTGAGATTCGTATGCACGCACGTTTGATCGACATCGTGTCGGCTACGCCAGATACAGTTGATTCTTTGATGAAGCTTGACTTGGCTCCGGAAGTGGACGTAGAAGTTCGCTCTATGGACAAGTAAGGAGTAGGGTGTGGAATACATTGTAGAAAAAATCGGCATGAGCCGAACTATCAGCGTTCCGAGCAAAGTTGTAACTCTTTTAAAAGTAAAAGAGATCAAAGTTTGTGAAGTGAATGACGGCGTTGCTCTTGTAGCATACAGCCAAGGCAAATCGACGAACAAACCGGTTGAAGGTCAACAAAAGAAATATAATCTTTCTGCTGAATTCAACAAATTCGCTACTTTAGAAGTTGCAAACACCGAAGCAGGTGATTTGGATATGGCTCCTTTGGCAGATGCAAAAACGGTTAAATCGTCTTTCAATACTAAAGGTCGCGGTTTTACCGGCGTTATGAAACGTTGGAATTTTGCCGGCGGACCTGGTGCACACGGTCACCGTTTCCACCGTACCGGTGGATCTATCGGTAACCGCGAATGGCCTGGTAAAGTCCAAAAAGGACGTAAAATGTCAGGTCAATACGGTAACGAACAAGTTACTGTTAAAAATGAAGTAATGTCATACGACGCAGAAAACGGTGTGTTGGTTGTTGTGGGTTCAATCCCAGGCGCTAACGGTGCACTAGGTCGAGTAAAGGTAGTGAAATAATGAGCGCGATTGTACTGAACGAAAAATTCGAAAAAGCCTCTGAATTGGCATTGCCTGAGAGCTTTAACGGTATCAACCCACATAACCTCTATTTGTACGTTAAATCGTATCAAGCGAGTATCCGTTCTAATACAGCGTCTGTAAAAAGCCGTTCGACTATTAGCGGTGGTGGTAAGAAACCATGGGCTCAAAAAGGTAAAGGTGGCGCACGTGCCGGTTCACGTCGTTCACCGATCTTTGTTGGCGGTGCGATTGCACATGGTCCAAACACGGGTCGTAACTACGATCAAAAGATCAATAAAAAGCAAAAGAAACTTGCACTTAAATGTGCTTTGGATGCTTTGGCTACAGCTGGAAAGTTATTCATCGTTGATTCGATCGAAGTTCCGACTGGTAAAACAAAAGACGCATTGGCGTTGTTCAATGCATTGAATGTTCGTGATGCGTTGTTGGTGAAAAAGATTCTCGATGAGAATACCTATCTTGCATTCCGTAACATTGCTTCTACATATGTTGTAGAAGAGAATGAACTCAACGCCTTTTTGGCTGCGACATACCGTTCGGTGGTTATCGAAAAAGCGGTATGGGAAAATCTGACTAAAGAGAGCTAAGATGGCAGATATTACTGATATCAAATCAATCCTGTATACAGAGAAGACCCTTGGTCTTCAAGAAGAGGGTGTAATCGTTGTTCAAACGTCTCCACGTATGACAAAGAACGCTCTTAAAGAGGTGTTTAGAGAGTATTTCGGAATCGTTCCGGCTCGTGTAAACTCATTAAACCAAAGCGGAAAAGTTAAACGTTTCCGCGGTCTTGCTGGCAAACAAAACGACTTTAAAAAGTTTTATGTGAAATTGCCAGAAGGCGCACAAATCGATAGTTTGGCGGTGTAATATGGCGATCAAAACGTATAAACCAACCACCCCGAGCCGACGTTTCTATACAAACGTTGACAACTCGGACATCACGGCAAAAGCGTCTGTTCGTTCTTTGTTGATCAAACTTCCTGCAGCTGCCGGACGTAACAACAACGGTCGTATCACATCTCGTCATAAAGAAGCGGGAGCTAAAAAGCTTTACCGTATCATCGATTTCAAACGTAACAAATTCGGTGTTACCGGAACTGTTGCTGCAATTGAATACGATCCATACCGTAACTGCCGTATCGCTCTTATCAACTACGTAGACGGTGACAAACGTTACATCCTCCAACCTAAAGGTTTGGTAGTAGGTGATGTTATCGCTTCTGCTGAAAGCGGATTGGATATTAAAGCGGGTAACGCGATGAAATTGATGAACATCCCTGTCGGGACAACGGTTCACAATATCGAGCTTAAACCGGGTAAAGGCGGACAAATCGTTCGTTCAGCCGGAACATCTGCACAAATCATGGGTCGTGAAGGCAAGTATGTATCTGTACGTCTTCCATCTAGTGAAATGCGTTATGTTTTGGGTGAATGTATGGCGACTGTCGGTACTGTCGGTAACGAAGAGTACATCAACATCGTTCTTGGTAAAGCTGGACGTACACGTCACATGGGTATCCGTCCTCAAACGCGTGGTTCTGCGATGAACCCTATCGATCACCCGCACGGTGGTGGTGAAGGTAAAACGAATTCAGGACGTCACCCGGTTACTCCGTGGGGTAAACCGACTAAAGGTGCTAAAACACGTAAGAAGAAAGCAAGTGATAAATTGATTATTACTCGCCGTAAATCCAATCCGAAGAGGTAGATAATGGCTAGATCAGTAAAAAAAGGACCATTTGTTGATGGACACCTTATGAAAAAAGTGATTGCTGCCAAAGAGACGAAAAGCAACAAACCTATCAAAACTTGGTCACGCCGTAGTGTGATCTTGCCAGATATGATCGGTTTGACTTTTACCGTTCACAATGGCCGTCAGTTTGTACCGGTTTTCGTAACGGAAAACCATATCGGTTACAAACTTGGTGAATTTGCACCAACACGTACGTTTAAGGGCCATAAAGGTTCTGTACAAAAGAAAATCGGGAAATAAGGAAGAGATATGGCAAGAGCACTATTAAAATTCGTTCGCGTATCTCCGACTAAATCTCGTTTGATCGCTCGCGAAGTTCAAGGAATGAATGCAGAGCAAGCTATGGCTGCGTTGGAGTTTACTCCGAACAAAGCGGCTAGAATCATCGCTAAAGTGGTTGCGTCAGCAGTAGCTAACAGCGGTATCGATGCGGAAGATTGTATTATCAAATCATGCCGCGTTGATAACGGTCCGGTACTTAAACGTTTCACTCAACGTGCACGTGGTACCGCTTCTGGAATCCGCAAGCCGACAGCACACATTTTGGTAGAAGTAGAGGGTAAATAATTATGGGTCATAAAGTTAATCCTATCGGACTTCGTCTCGGTATCAACCGCAACTGGGAATCTCGTTGGTTCCCTAACTTTAAAACAGCTGCGGTTTCATTGGGCGAAGATCATAAAATCCGTACCTATTTGAAAAAAGAACTCTACTACGCTGGTGTGAGCAACATCGTAATCGAGCGTACTGCGAAACGTCTTCGCGTTACAATCATTGCAGCTCGTCCTGGTATCATCATCGGTAAGAAAGGTTCTGACATTGAAAAAATTAAAGAATCTCTTCAAAACCTTATCGGTAAACCGGTAGCAGTTAACATCAAAGAAGAGAAAAAAGCACAAGCTTCTGCACAACTCGTTGCAGAAAACGTTGCGACTCAACTTGAAAAACGTGTAGCGTTCCGCCGCGCGATGAAAAAAGTTATGCAAAATGCACAACGTGCAGGCGCTAAAGGTATTAAAGTTTCAGTAGCAGGACGTCTTGGCGGTGCTGAGATCGCTCGTACTGAGTGGTACCTTGAAGGTCGCGTACCGTTGCATACGCTTCGTGCAAAAATCGATTACGGTTTTGCTGAAGCGCACACTACTTACGGTGTAATCGGTATCAAAGTTTGGATTTTCAAAGGTGAAGTTCTCACTAAAGGTATCCAACCAGAAGCAAAAGAATCTAAAGAAGAGCGTGGCGAAGATCAACAACGTCGTCCACGACGAAAGGCTAACTAATCATGTTGATGCCTAAACGTACGAAATATCGTAAAATGATGAAAGGGCGTAACCGTGGTTACGCTACAAATGCTAACAAACTTGATTTCGGTTCTATCGGATTCAAAGCAACGGAAGCGGGACGTATTAACTCTCGTCAAATCGAAGCGGCTCGTATTGCAGCAAACCGTCATATCAAACGTCAAGGTAAAATCTGGATCCGCGTGTTCCCGGCTAAACCATTGACTGCCAAACCACTTGAAGTGCGTATGGGTAAAGGTAAAGGTTCTGTTGACCAATGGGTAATGAACATCAAACCAGGCCGTATCATTTTTGAAATGGGTGGTGTTGAAGAGACTCTTGCACGTGAAGCATTAGCGCTTGCGATGCAAAAACTTCCGTTCAAAACCAAAATTGTAACTGCGGAGATGAGCAATGAAATATACTGATTTGAACGACAAAACAGCTGCTGAACTTCAAGGGATGCTCAAAGAGAAAAAAATTGAGCTTTTCACTTTGAAAATTAAGCAAAAAATGATGCAATTGACTAACACGAGCGAACTTCGCACGGCTAAAAAAGACATTGCACGCATTAACACTGCTATGAACGCAGTGAAGTAAGGGCAGAGCTATGACACATAAACGTGAAATTCAAGGTATCGTAGTTACAAAAGCAGGCGAAAAAACAGCAACTATCGTTGTTGAACGCCGTGTTATGCACCCACGTTACCACAAAACGGTAAAACGTTTCAAAAAATACATGATTCATGACGAAAACAACCAACTAAACATTGGTGATGAAGTGATCGCGATCGAATGTCGTCCACTTTCAAAAAGTAAATCGTTCCGCCTTAAAACTCTTGT
The DNA here is from genome assembly GCF_028681615.1 of Sulfuricurvum sp. Lineage (NCBI taxonomy): Bacteria > Pseudomonadati > Campylobacterota > Epsilonproteobacteria > Campylobacterales > Sulfurimonadaceae > Sulfuricurvum > Sulfuricurvum sp. The sequence goes on along the minus strand of NZ_JAQUHV010000001.1, from coordinate 435,604 downwards.
TAAAGGAGCGAACGTATGATTCAAAGTTTTACTCGTTTAGCGGTAGCCGATAACACAGGTGCAAAAGAGATCATGTGTATTAAGGTTCTTGGCGGTTCAAAACGTCGTTATGCAACAGTAGGAGATGTTATCATCGCTTCTGTTAAAAAAGCGGCTCCAACCGGTAAGATCAAAAAAGGTCAAGTCGTAACAGCGGTTGTTGTTCGTACGAAAAAAGAAGTACACCGTGAAAACGGTTCACTTATCCGTTTCGACGAAAATGCAGCAGTTATCCTTGATAAAAAACGTGAGCCGATCGGTACGCGTATTTTCGGACCTGTAAGCCGTGAAGTTCGTTACGCAGGTTTCATGAAAATCGTATCACTTGCTCCAGAGGTTGTATGATGGCAAAATTTAATTTCAAAAAAGGCGACATTGTTGAAGTGATCGCCGGTGATGACAAAGGTACTAAAGCAGAATTGCTTCAAGTTATGCCTAAGAAAAACAAAGTAATCGTTAAAGGTTGCCGTGTTGCTAAAAAAGCGATCAAACCTAGCGAACAAAATCCACAAGGCGGATTTATGAGCAAAGAGATGCCGATCGATGCATCGAATGTCCGCAAAGTAGAGGCGTAATCATGGCACGACTAAAAGATAAATATTTGGCTCTTAAACCAGAACTTCAAACAGCACTTGGGATCAGCAATGCAATGCAAATCCCGATGTTGGAAAAAGTAGTGATTTCTGTCGGTTGTGGTTTTGCCATGAAAGACAACAAATTGATCCAAAGCATCCAAGATACGATCAGCAACATCGCAGGCCAACGTGCTTCAGTTGTTGTTGCAAAAAAATCGGTTGCGGGTTTTAAAGTACGTGAAGGGATGCCGGTTGGTGTTAAAGTAACACTTCGCGGTACTCAAATGTACGATTTCATGGATAAATTGATCTCTGTATCACTTCCACGTGTTAAAGACTTCCGTGGTATTCCACGTAACGGTTTTGACGGTCGCGGGAACTACAACTTCGGTTTGACCGAGCAGTTGATTTTCCCGGAAGTTGATTATGATTCAATTATGCAAATCCACGGGATGAACATCACTGTGGTTACATCTGCAACAGCTGACAAGGATGCTTTCAAGCTTCTTGAAATGCTCGGTATGCCTTTTGCTAAAGGGAGAGAATAATGGCTAAAAAGTCAATGATCGCTAAAGCGGCTCGCACACCAAAATTTGCAGTTCGCGCATACACTCGTTGTCAGATCTGCGGTCGTCCGCACTCTGTTATCAGCGATTTCGGAATTTGTCGCGTTTGCTTCCGTAAAATGGCAAACGAAGGGTTAATCCCAGGCGTTAGAAAGTCTTCTTGGTAAAAACACGGAGAGGGTGTTTATGACTCCCTCGGCCTTTTACCTGGCAAGAAACTCCTAATGATTAGATAAGGAAAAAAAATGATTAATGATTTGATCGCGGATTCGTTGACTCGTATCCGTAATGCTGCAATGCGCAGATTGGATGTAACAACTTTGGTTCACTCTAAAGTAGTAGAAGCAGTTGTTGCAATTTTGGCTGATAAAGGCTACATCGAAAGTTTTAACGTGGTTGAAGACGGCGTTAAAAAAACAATCAATGTAGTTCTAAAATACGACGAAAAAGGTCGTACGGTTATCAATGAAGTAAAACGTGTTTCTAAACCGGGACGTCGTATTTACAAAGGCAAAGATGAGCTTAAACGTTTTAAAAACGGTTACGGTACCATCATCGTCAGCAGTTCAAAAGGGGTTCTTCCTAACGATAAAGCATTCGAGCTTGGCGTTGGCGGCGAAGTCCTTTGTACAATTTGGTAAGGAGATAAGATGTCACGTATTGGAAAACTTCCTATTTCTATCCCTGCTGATGTAAAAGCAACACTTGATGGAACGGTAATCACGTTTACTAAAGGTGCTACAACACAAACCTTGGATACTCTTGGAAATTGTGGTGTTGTACTTGAAGATAACACATTAACGTTTAGTACAAACTCTGATCAACGTACAGATCGTGCGTTCTGGGGTACATACCGTGCATTGGCAGCGAACATCGTTACCGGTTTGACAACAGGTTTTGAGAAAAAACTTGAGATCAACGGGGTCGGTTACCGTGCTGCTGTTCAAGGGAACGTTCTTAATCTTCAACTAGGTTACAGCCATGATATCAACTTTGATATCCCTGCTGGAATCGCAATTGCTGTAGAGAAAAACGTTATCAGTATCAAAGGCGCTGACAAACAACAAGTTGGTCAAGTTGCTGCTGTAATCCGATCATTCCGTCCACCTGAACCGTATAAAGGTAAAGGTGTTAAATATGCCGATGAGACTATCCTGCGTAAAGCCGGTAAGACATCTAAGAAATAAGGAGCGATGATATGACAGGTAAAACACTTAAAATTAAAACGGCTAAGCGTACTCAACGTAAACGCCGTATTCGCTCTAAAATTTCTGGATGCGCGACATTGCCACGTGTCTCTATCTTCCGTTCAAACCGCTACATCAGCGCGCAAGCAATCAATGATGAAGCAGCGGTAACGTTGGCGGCAGTACACTCAAAAACTTTGGGTCTTAGAGCAAATATCGAAGGTGCCGAAAAAGCCGGTGCTGCATTTGCTCAAACCCTCAAAGATGCCGGAATTAACGAAATCACGTTCGATCGTAACGGGTTTTTGTATCACGGTGTCGTTAAAGCGTTTGCCGAAGCACTTCGTGCAAATGAAATCAAGTTTTAAGGGCTGATCGATGAATCCGATTAATAGAGAAGAATTTGCAGAAGCGATTGTAAACATCGGTCGTGTAACCAAAGTTGTAAAGGGTGGTCGACGTTTCCGTTTTACCGCTCTTGTAGTTGTAGGAAATAAAAAAGGAACCGTTGGATACGGTGTCGGTAAAGCCAAAGAGGTTCCCGATGCAATCCGCAAAGCGGTCGACGAAGCGTTTAAAAACTTGACTAACGTGAAGATCAAAGGGACTACCATCGCTCACGATATCGAAGTTAAATACAACGCAAGCCGTATCTTGCTAAAACCTGCATCTGAAGGTACAGGGGTTATCGCCGGTGGCGCAACTCGTCCTGTACTTGAGCTTGCGGGAATCCAAGACATTCTTACGAAGTCTTTGGGTTCTAACAATCCAAACACTGTGGTACGTGCGACAATCGATGCACTATCACGTATCAAAGGATAAGTTATGGCATTAGAAAACCTTACTCCTGCTGAGGGTTCAACCCACAGTACAAAACGTCTTGGCCGTGGCCAAGGAAGTGGCCAAGGTAAAACTGCCGGTAAAGGTCACAAAGGGCAAAAAGCACGTAAAGGTTACAATGAAAAACGTAACTTCGAGGGTGGACAACAGCCACTTGCACGTCGTTTGCCGAAAATCGGATTTACATCACGTGTTGTAAAACCGACAACGATCAATGTTGAAAAAGTAAAAGAGATTGCAGCACTTTCGGAAATCACTATGGAAACTATCCGTAGCGTACACCGATTGGCTAAATCGGTTACAAGTGTTAAACTTGTCGGCGCTAGCGCTAAAGATTTAGCATCTAAAATCAAAGATGAAAACGTTACAACAACTGGTAACTAATGAACCAACAAATTGTAAACAAGATCTTAATAACGATCGGTTTTCTTTTTATCTACCGACTGCTGGCATACGTGCCGGTACCGGGTGTTGACACAGCCGTCCTAGCTTCTTTTTTTGACTCTCATCAAGCTGACGCGTTAGGTCTGTTTAATATGTTTAGCGGTAAAGCCGTAGAACGTCTCTCCATCATCTCTCTCGGTATCATGCCCTACATCACCGCTTCAATTATCATGGAACTTTTGGCCGCTACATTTCCAAATTTAGGACAAATGAAAAAAGAGCGCGACGGTATGGTGAAATACATGCAGATTATCCGTTATGCAACGATTGTTATTACCATTGTACAAGCAATCGGTGTAAGTATCGGTTTGCAAAGTATGACCGGGAAAGACGGTGGAAGTGCCATTTTGGTTGATCATTCTACCTTTATTCTTTTAGCAACGGTATCAATGTTGGCAGGGACTATGCTTTTGATGTGGATTGGTGAGCAGATTACCCAAAGCGGTATCGGAAACGGTGTCTCTTTGATTATTTTCGCCGGTATCGTTTCGGCAATTCCAAGCGGATTGTCACATGCCATTACGATGGTCAATACAGGTGCTATGAGTATTTTCGCCCTGTTAGCGATTATAGCTCTTATTGTAGCTACCGTATTGGTCATTATCTATGTTGAATTGGGTGAACGCCGTATACCGGTTACCTATGCGAAAAAGACGATGCTTCAAAATCAAAATAAACGGGTTATGAACTATATCCCGGTTAAAGTAAACCTTTCGGGTGTTATTCCCGTTATCTTTGCTTCAGCAATTTTAATGTTTCCGATGACCGTAATGTCATCAAGTACAAATCATTATGTTCAAGCTGTAGCGGATGTATTGAATCCGAGTCACTATTTCTTTAACATTTTACAATTTCTCTTTATTGTCTTCTTTGCATTCTTTTATGCGTCAATCGTATTTAATGCAAAAGATATTGCAGACAATTTAAAACGTCAAGGCGGATTTATACCGGGTGTTCGTCCGGGCGAATCAACCAAAGAGTTTTTGAATGATACGGCTGGACGTCTTACTGTTACCGGTGCGATCTATCTCGGTTTGATCGCCACATTGCCGTGGGTCATTGTAAAAGCGATGGGTGTACCGTTCTTTTTCGGAGGAACGGCAGTACTGATCGTTGTTCAAGTTGCCCTTGATACGATGCGCCGCATCGAAGCACAGGTTTATATGAGCAAATATCAAACTCTTAGCGCGGTTGGCCTTTAACAATGTCGATTGCGCTACGCAAAAATGATGAAATAGCAAAACTTCGCGCCGCGAATCAAATCGTCGGTGCGACGTTGGAATTATTAGCTTCCCATACGAAACCGGGAATCACCCTGAAAGAACTTGATGCCATAGGTGAGGATTATATCCGAAGCCAAGGTGCTACTCCCTCTTTTAAAGGGCTCTACGGTTTTCCAAGTGCTGTTTGTACCTCTGTCAATGAAGTCATTATTCATGGCATTCCGACCGATTACGCTCTGTGCGAGGGTGATATTGTCGGATTTGACGTTGGAACCAAAAAAGGGGGATATTTTGGAGATGCAGCGATTTCGCTCGGAGTCGGGACAATCAGTTCCGAAGACGAAGCATTGATTGCATGTTCGAAAGACGCCCTTTATTTTGCAATTGACATTATCCGTGACGGAATGCGCTTTAAAGAGCTTTCTTACGAGATAGAGCAGTTTATTCTCGGACGGGGATTCGTACCCCTACGAGGATTCTGTGGCCACGGTATCGGGAAAAAGCCGCATGAAGAACCTGAAATCCCGAATTATTTGGACGGAACCAATGCAAAAGCGGGTCCGAAAATTAAAAACGGAATGGTATTTTGTCTGGAACCTATGATTTGCCACAAAGAAGGAACTTCCAAAATTTTGGCAAATGGCTGGGATGTGGTGAGTACGGACGGGCTGAGAGGCTCTCATTACGAGCATACGGTTGCAATTATCAACGGTAGAGCTGAAATATTATCAATCGCGTAAAGGAATATATATGGCAAAAGATGATGTCATTGAAGTAGACGGAAAGATTATTGAGGCACTACCAAACGCAACGTTTCGTGTTGAGTTGCCTAACGGTCATGTTATTTTGTGTCATATCGCAGGAAAAATGCGAATGCACTACATTAAAATCCTTCCTGGGGATACGGTGAAAATCGAACTTACCCCATACAGTTTGGACAAAGGGCGAATTACCTATCGCTACAAATAAGTGTCACTGCTTAGGCAGTCGACATACTTATATACTATAATAGTGCATCTTTTTGAAAGTGAAATTATGCACACTCATCCAGAACACCCCCTTCTACAATCACTCGTCAATACGCTGCGAGACATAACCATTTCCCCTTTAACCTTTCGTCATACGATCCATGAAATAACAAAAATATTGCTCTACGAAGCCATGAGAACGTTTCCCATGAAACCGTATACGGTAATGTCATGGCGAGGAGAACAAACTATACAGCGAATCGATGAATCAGAAATTATGGTCGTATCCGTTTTGAGGGCGGCATTACCGATGCATGATGCCGTTATTAATACTCTGACTCATTCGGTATCGGGATTTTTAGGAATCAAACGGGATGAAGTGACGCATAAAAGTCATCTGTACTACGACCGTGTCGGTGATTGCAAGGGTAAAACCGTCATTTTGGTCGATCCTATGGTTGCGACAGGCGGATCATTGTGTGATGCGATTGAAGTTTTAGAAAAAAAAGGGGCGGATGAAATACTTTCCCTTAATATTATTGCATCACCGGAGGGACTCAGCGTGATAGAGGATATGTATCCGAATGTCAAAATATTTATTGCACAAATCGATGAGAGGCTGGATGAGAATAAATTTATTATTCCGGGATTGGGTGATGCAGGTGATCGGGCATTTAATACCCTTTGAAATGACGAAAATGATGCGCTGGATACTGTTTCTTATAAGCGTTGGAGAGCTTACCGCAATGTTGGCGGCTGAGCCGAAAAGCAAAGAAGCTCAAAAGTCCTTTTGGGAAACCTATACAGCAGCATTGCGCGGTGATAAAGTATCGCAGTTTAATGTGGGTGTCATATATGAACGTGGGATTGGAGTAGAACAAAACCAATCGATGGCCGTACAATGGTATGAAAAAGCAGCTGAGCAGGGGCATGTGGATGCACAGTATAATATAGCGATAATGTACGTTGCTGGACGGGGAGTTGATCAAAATACCTCTAAGGGGATGATGTGGCTTGCCAATGCAGCAAAGCAGGGAGACAAAGAATCACGAAAACTTTTGTTGGAAGTAATCGACGGCAAGTACGATAAATTTGTCAAACCCAAATTGGACAAGGGCATTTCCATCACCGCACTTCGTATGAAAACACTTAAAGATACCATGATTTGCGATAGCGCAGGAGAATGTACTCCGATTAAAGCTCACATAACGGTAACGTCAAAGATAAAAAACGGCAAATACTATAAAGTTAGCGGAGTCGGCGGAAAAAACGGGTGGGAACCGTATGAAAAAGAGGGTTGGATAGAGGAAGCCAGCGTTGAAATTCAACGCTGAACCAAACTATTCTTTGATGTAGCTGCAGCAGTAATCACTAATCGTTTTGACTTTGAGATTAAATGAACTGTTGGCAGGGACTTCAAAACTTTGCGGTCCTTTGATCGTGATCCATTCTTCAGAACTCGGAAGCTGAATATCCATCTCTCCGCTCATGATTTCCATGATCTCTTTATCGCCGGTACCGAAAGTATATTCTCCCGGTGCCATAATTCCGAGGGTTTTAACACTTCCATCGGCAAATTGGATGGTACGGCTGGAAACTTTTCCGTCAAAATAGAGATTGGCTTTTTTGATAATGGTGACATTTTCAAATTGAGACATAGTGGTCCTTTTTAAATTAATGGCGCAATTATAGCGGATTGAGTTCTTGCTTGATCTTTTTAGGCAAATGGGCAAACGGGAAATCGGTGACGATTTTTTTTTCTTTACCATCAGTAATATGTACTTCTAAAAGCATTGTATCGCGGTTAAAACTGATCAGAGTAAAGGTTTGATCGTTCTCTGTATAGACGAGATTACGCGATTTGAGATGGGTGAAAGGGCTTTTGCGTGGTCTATATCCCATAAATTCCGTTCTCCTGAGCTGTTATTTTTTTGCTATCGACGAGCTGGGTCAGTGCAGCTTTGAAATTCTTTTTACTGAGTCCAAACGTTTTTTGAATTAAATCCGGATCACTTTTATAGTTGTATGGAAGCATTCCGCCGTTGGATTGGATCATTGAGAGGATCTTATCTGCAGCGCTTGAAGCTTTTGCTTTCCCGATCATTTGGAGTGAAAGGTCGAGTTTGCCGTCCGGGCGTAGTACTTTTACAAATCCTTTTTTGATCTGCCCGACTCGGACATCTTCAAAAATTTCATTAGCGTAGATCATCCCTTCGTATTTATGGTCAACGATTACTTTATATCCCATAGGGGTTTTTGCAATAATCATAAATTCTACGGGTGTGTTAGGATAAAAACTTTTTGGAGGGGTCTCTAGTGCCCCGCTGATCTTTTCGGTTCCGACAAGACGGTTGGTCTGTTCATCGAGGATGACACGGACAAGCCGTTTTTCACCGACGGCAAACGGTCGTTTTTGGAGAGTTCGGGGAACAAAAAGATCTTTGGGCAATCCCCAATTAACAAACGCACCGATAGGGGTTGTATCGACAACTTCGACAAATGCGATTTCACCCAACATCGCTTTAGGCATTACGGTTGTCGCAACGGGGCGGTCTTCGCTGTCGGTGTAGATGAATACATCAATCGTATCGCCGATGTGCATGGTGTCTGTTACATACTGGTTGGGCAATAAAATATCGCTCCCATCCAATGCGCGTAAAAAAAGTCCGGGTGTCGTATCCCGGTCGATAACGAGGATATTGATTTCCCCGATTTTTAGTGTTTCATTCATGGGTATAATTATATCGACTATTTGCTTGCAGGAGAAAAAGGGTGAGAATTGTAATAACAGGTGCAAGCAGCGGTTTAGGTGAAGCGTTGGCGCTTCATTACGCGACTCAAGAGAATCAGTTGGTATTAATTGCACGCAGAGAAGATCGATTGGCGGATGTGGTGATTCGATGCCGAGACAAAGGCTCAGAAGTCGAAATGATTGTCGCCGATGTCAATGATTTCGAGCGAATGCGGGAGATCGGAACAGATTTGTGTGCAAAGCCGATCGATCGTATCATCCTCAATGCGGGGGTATCGGTAGGGCATTCGGGCGGAGTAACTCCGTTTGAGGATTTTTACCGTTTGTTTCAAACCAATTTTCTGAGTGTTCACGCATTATTAGAACCGATCATCCCGAAACTGATAGAACAAAAGTCGGGAGAGATTGTATTTATCTCTTCACTCGCATCGCACTTGACGATGCCGACATCGATCGCCTACAGCAGTTCCAAACGGGCTATTAACGCGTATGCCGAAGGGCTTTATTTTCAGCTAAAACCGCATGGCATTACAGTTATGACGATCATGCCCGGATTTATCGATTCGGAGATGACGCAAAAGAATCGCTTTAAAATGCCGTTTTTAATGAATACGGAAGACGGTGTCGCGCGGATCACCCATGCGATTAAACGGAAAAAAATACGGTACGCTTTTCCTTTTAGGTTTTACTTAATGATTCGAATTGTCTCACTATTTCCGCAGTCCTTAAGAGACAAAATTGTAAACTTCACTAATTTTAAAAAGGGTGCATAACCCGTACTATCAAGGAAATATCCGATGGTTATCGACAGCGTTTGTACCTATTGCGGTGTAGGATGTGATATTTCCGCTGAGGTTGAGGATAATAAAATCCAAAAAATCTTTGCCAAAGAAGAAGGGGTCGTCTCTCAGGGGCGATTATGTATTAAAGGAAAGCAGGGATGGGATTTTGTTACCCACCCAAAACGCCTTCGTAATGCACGGGTCCGTAAATCGTTTTTAGCCAAAAATGCGATATTGTTTGCTGATTTGGATATGGATTATCTGGAACCGGTTGATCACGATTTTTACGAGATCAGTTATGAGAGTGCCTATGAGCTTGTTGCCCGTAAACTCCGATCAATTACCGATGAGTTCGGTTCACACAGTTTTGCCGCTATCGGTGGAGCACGTACCAGTTGTGAGAGTTCCTATCTATTCCAGCACTTTACCCGCCATGTAGTCGGATCTCCGCATGTTGACAACTGTGCCCGTGTTTGTCACTCTCCCTCACTCAAAGGGATGCGTACAACGATCGGAGAGGGGGCTATGACCAATCCGTTCGATGATATTTATGAGACGGAATATATGGTCGTGATGGGGTCGAACACGACCGAAGGGCATCCGATCGTTGCTAACCGTATGCTCGATGTGATCAAACAAAAAAATATTGAATTAGCCGTGTTGGATGTGCGCCGTATCCAGCTCTCCAAATCCGCTACCAATCATTTGAGTATCCCTTACGAAGCCAATCTGATGGTTCTGAATATGCTGGCCTATGTCATCATCAGCGAGAATTTGGTGAATACCGAATTTGTGAACAGTCGTACCAAAGGATATGAGGAGTATAAACGCTCTATTTTAAACGATCCGTATGCAAATCCTGACTATCTCCTCCAAATTCCGGGCTATGAATCCCTCGCGGATGAGATTCGTATTGTCGCCCGTAAATACGCGACGCGTAAAAGTCTCTTTTTCTGGGGGCTCGGGATTACGGAACATCTGGACGGTTCGTACGCCGTGATGGCGATTACCCATTTGGCAATGCTAACCGGAAATATCGGCAAGCGCGGTGCCGGACTCATGCCGCTTCGGGGACAAAATAACGTGCAGGGAACGTGTGATGTAGGGATGCTTCCATACTATGCTCCCGATTATCAACCGCCCAAAGAGGTAGGGATGATGACTCCTGATTTGATCGATGCGATGGTCGATGGAAAGATTAAAGCCCTCTATAATATCAGCGAAGACATTGCCCATATCCATCCGAATCAGAATAAAATTCATGCAGCCCTCGGAAATCTCGATTTATTAGTCGTGAATGAACTTTTTGATAACGAAATTACTAAATTTGCGGATATCATCTTCGGGGTTAAAAGTGCCTATGAGAAAACAGGGGTGTATGTGAATGCCGAGAGACGTCTGCATCTCTCCCAACCTCTTATTCATGTGATGATGCCCGATGACTGGGAAGTAATCGCCGAAATTTCTAAACGATACGGAACAGATTTCGGATTTAAAAATTCCCGCGATGTCTGGGAACGAGTGAGGGTTGATGCTCCGATGCGTTTTGGCGGGGCGAGCTATGAAAAACTTGAAACCAACCGTCTGCGCGGGCTGCAATGGCCGGTACAGGAAGAGGATATGCCGGTATTGCATATCGACACGTTCCGAACCAAAGACGGTTTCGGATCATTCCGCTATAAACAATATGAGCCGAGAGGTCAGGTTGCAGAACTCATAAATGCAAAGGCTCATGAGGGATATTACCTTACAACCGGACGTGTGCTCGTACATTATAACAATAGTGCCCAGACCAACTCGTGTGACAAATTAAGCCGTTCTCACAGTGAAGATACACTGCTTGTGAGTGTAGAAGATGAAGACTTCTTCGAGTACAAGGATTTCGTGGTTCTCAAAAGCGAGTACGGGCAAAGTGCTCCGCTTCGTGTAAAAGTGAGTTCGACCGTTAAAAAAGGGACCCTTTTTACCACATTCCATCATGCGAAGAGTAATATTAACTTTCTGTTTGGGGATGAAGCGGACGAGTTGATCAAAACGGCACGATTCAAATCGATCAAAGTCGAGGTAATCAAACCCGACTATCTGGAGTAGTTGTGCACACGCGCGCTCGTGGCAATATCGCCGAAGAACGCGGATGCGAGTATTTACGAAACAATGGCCTTCGAATCATTGACCGGAACGTCTATAACCGTTTCGGAGAGATCGATATTATTGCGATGCACAATAATGTGCTCCATTTTGTTGAAGTGAAAAGTGCGATGACCTATGAACAGGCCGTGAACAATATCACCTGTGCAAAACTGCAAAAATTAAACCGTGCCATCCAAACCTATCTTCAGCAAAAGCGGCTCAATCTTGAGTATTGTATTGATGCCCTTATTATCACGGATAACGAGATAGAGTGGATTGAAAACATTACCCTTTAACCCCTTTTCCCTGAGAAAAAATGTGAGAGTTATGTAATAAGTCATTTTAAAGATTGTGGCGTTATAATGACCCCATATAAACATTGAACTCAAGGAAGTCACATGGCTAAATACACTGAATTGACAGTATCTAATTTTGACGAAGTAACTAAAGAGGGTGTCTCTTTGGTAGATTTTTGGGCTCCATGGTGTGGGCCTTGCCGTATGATCGCTCCGGTTATCGAAGAGTTGGCGGGTGAATTTGAAGGTAAAGCAAAAATCTGTAAAGTAAATACAGATGAAGAACAAGATATCGCTGTAAAATACGGTATTCGCTCTATCCCAACAATCCTTTTCTTCAAAAACGGTGAAGTTGTTGAACAAATGGTTGGTGCTGCATCAAAACAAGCGTTCGCTGACAAACTAAACGCTTTACTGTAACTTTGTCTTTATCTAAGAAGGGGAACGCTCCTCTTCTAAACCCCACTCATATATATTTCATGAATTTATTTTAATTATAAATAAAATCTTAACTTTTCCCCATTTGATCCCTTAAAAGTGCCTCTTTATTTATTAAACTGTATCATATATTTATATTAATGTTTTCGAAAACAGGAGATTACGAATGTTGGATTGTGCGATTATCGGAGGAGGACCTGCAGGATTGACTGCCGGTTTGTATACGACACGCGGCGGCTTGGAAAACGTTACGATGTTTGAAAAAGGGATGCCGGGCGGACAGATTACGATGAGTTCTGAAATCGAAAACTATCCGGGCGTTACAGGTCATATTACGGGAATGGATTTGATGATTCCGTGGCCGGAGCAGTGCCAACGTTTCGGGCTTAAGCATGAAATGTCGGAAGTAAACCGTGTTTCACGCCGCGAAGACGGTATTTTTTTGGTTCAAAAATCCGACGGCAGCATTGATGAAGCTAAAAGTGTTATCGTATGTACCGGTTCAACGCCGAAACGGGCAGGATTTAGCGGTGAAGATACTTTTTTTGGACGGGGTGTCAGTACCTGCGCAACATGCGACGGATTTTTCTATAAAGGTAAAGAAGTAGCAGTTATCGGCGGAGGGGATACGGCTCTTGAAGAAGCACTGTATTTGGCAAAAATTTGTTCCAAAGTCTATCTTATCCATCGTCGTGATACCTTTCGTTCCGCGCCGAATACGATAGCGAGAGTCAAAGAGACGGCGAATATTGAGCTGGTATTAAATGCAATTCCTCAAGAGGTTTTCGGGGATAAAATGGGTGTTAATGGAATTCATGTGAAGTTACAAGATGGAACTTTGCGTCAAATTGATGTTCCCGGTGTCTTTGTTTTTGTCGGAAATAATGTCAATAATCAGGTATTGATTCAAGAAGACGGCAGCTTCTTATGTGAAATGACTCCATGGGGAGAAGTGAAAGTCGATTTGAGTATGAAAACATCGGTTCCGGGTCTTTACGCAGCCGGAGATATGCGTGCCGAAGCTCCCAAACAAGTGGTCTGTGCCGCAGGTGACGGCGCAGTAGCCGCATTGCAGGCAATCGCATATGTGGATGGACACCATTAACATTTTTTAATGAAAGCGTTTACGCCCTTTTTAAAGACGAAGAGGGTAAAATGCCGAAGAATAATGCAGTATAGGGATTGTCTAAAATGATAAGAGCAGGTGTATTTGGCGCTGGCGGGCGTGTCGGAAAGCTGTTGATTGAAGATTTGCGCCATGAGAGTGAGATTTCATTAGGGGCGGTATATGTCCGTAATGAACTCAATTTTTCAATCGATCCTTCTGTCTTGGTAACGAATGATATGGTGACGTTACTCAAAGGAAGCGATGTTGTCATCGATTTCTCATTGCCTGAAGCGACACAGGTTTTGCTGGAAAAAGCGATTGAACATCCAAAACCTTTGGTTATCGGAACAACAGGATTGGACACCCATCAAATGAACCTGCTTAAAACAGCAAGTGAGTCGATGCCGATTTTGTATGCGACGAATATGTCTTTAGGGGTTGCATTGCTGAATCAGCTTGTACATCTTGCATCTAAAACGCTTGACGGATTCGATATCGAGATCGTTGAACAGCATCACCGTCATAAAAAAGATGCTCCAAGCGGAACGGCATTGACGTTGGCTCACTCTGCAGCTGCCGGACGAAATCTTGATTTGGATGCGGTGCGTGTCAGCGGACGCAACGGAAATATCGGAGAACGTTCCAAAGATGAAATCGCAGTGATGGCATTGCGCGGCGGCGATATCGTCGGACGCCATACCGTCGGGTTTTATAATGACGGTGAATTCATTGAGCTTCACCATACCGCAACGACCCGTAATACCTTTTCTAAAGGTGCTATTCGTGCCGCAAAATGGCTTGCCGGAAAACCAAACGGTTTATACAGTATTCAAGACTGTTTAGAACTTGCATAAGGAAACACACAGTGCGTAGTTTAAATGAAAAATGTGCGGTAGTCGGTATTTTCGACCATCCCGAGGCGTCCAAACTGGCTTATTTCTCTCTCCATGCTCTTCAACATCGCGGACAAGAAGCCGCAGGTATCAGTACCAGCAACGGTGAAAAACTGTATACGATCAAAGACCGCGGGTTGGTAACACAAGTGTTCGATACCCAAAAACTCAACACCCTCAAAGGACATATGGCGATCGGTCATACCCGCTATTCAACGGCAGGAGACGATTCGATTTTGGACGCTCAGCCGGTATTTGCCCGATATGATTTGGGAGAGATGTCGATTGTTCACAACGGAAATCTCACCAATGCCAAAGAGGTGCGTGATGCCCTGATTAAAAAAGGGGCGATTTTCCAAACCTTTATGGATACCGAAAATCTGATCCATTTGATCGCAAAGAGTGATCAGCATCATCTTACGGATCGTATTATCGATGCGGTCAAAAAGATCGAGGGAGCGTATTCGCTTGTCTTCCTAAGCCGTTCTAAAATGTTCGCAATGCGTGATCCACACGGATTCCGACCTCTCAGTCTCGGACGTGTGGGGGATGGATACGTTGTTGCATCGGAGACGTGTGCATTTGATCTGATCGGTGCGGAGTATATCCGTGACGTTGAGCCGGGCGAATTGTTGATTTTCGAAAAAGGGAAAGCCCCTAAATCGATCAAAGTGTTCGAACCAACTCCAAAACACTGTATTTTCGAATATGTCTATTTTGCCCGTCCTGATTCGAATGTCTATACTCAAAACGTCTATGAGATGCGTAAGGCGATGGGGAAAGCATTGGCACGTGAACAGCCGGTCGTCGCCGATATGGTTGTTCCTGTCCCTGACGGAGGCGTTCCCGCTGCCATCGGTTATGCTCAAGAGAGCGGTATTCCGTTTGAAATGGCGATTATGCGAAATCACTACATCGGACGTACGTTTATCGAGCCGACTCAAGAGATGCGCGATTTGAAAGTTAAAATGAAACTTTCTCCTATCGAGCGTTTGATCAAAGGAAAACGCATTATTGTCATCGATGACTCGATCGTCCGCGGTACAACCAGTCGACAGATCGTTCGTATGCTTAAAGCTGCAGGGGCGGCAGAAGTCCATATGCGTATTTCGAGCCCTCCGACAACCGATCCTTGCTACTATGGTGTTGACACTCCGGATAAAGAAAAACTGATTGCAGCCAATATGGCCAATGATGAGATTTGTGCATTTATCGAAGCAGATTCTCTCGGGTATTTGAGCAATGAAGCACTGTTGCAGAGTGTCAACGGCAAAGAAGAGAATTATTGTACTGCCTGCTTTACCGGCAAATACATTATTTAAGCATAATCGATGCGGGAACAGATTTTTACGTTCGGGCAGTATCTGCATCGTAAATTTGGGACAAAAGTCTCCAAAGTTCCTGTTTCTATTTCGGGATTTACCTGCCCGAATATCGACGGTACGGTTGCAAAGGGCGGCTGTACCTTTTGCGAAAATGATTCATTTAGTCCGAGTTTAGATCGTGCGCGTGAACTAAAAGGTTTTTTTCTCAATCTTCAATCCACAACGAACCCCCATTTGGAAAAACAGCTTCAGCAAGTACAATGGCAATTTGAAGCACTCTCAAAACGTCTTCATAATGAGAACGGTACCAAAAAGTATATGGTCTACTTTCAAAGCTTTACCAATACCTATGCCCCTTTTGAAACACTTAAAGCGCTTTATGAAAAAGCATTGTCGTTTGAGAATGTCGTTGGACTCAGTATCGGAACACGTTCGGACAGTATCAGCGATGAGACATTTGAATATCTGGCAGAACTTTCCAAAAAAACCGAAATTTGGGTTGAGTTTGGGATTCAATCGATTTATGATGAAACACTGGTACGAATTAATCGCGGACATGACAGCGCTAATGTAAAAGAGGCGATTTTAAAAGCCAAATCGCATGGTTTGAACGTATGCGGACATTTGATATTCGGTCTCCCCGGAGAGACAAAAGAGATGATGTTGGAGACGGCAAAAGCAGCCTATGCATTAGGGATTGATTCGGTCAAATACCATCCACTGTATGTCGTAAAACGGACAGCTCTGGCCAATGAGTATGCCAGAGGAGAGTTTGAGCCCATTTCACAAGAACTTTATTTGGAAGTCCTCATCGAGGCATTGCGATTAAAACCCTCAGGAGTCAGCGTACAGAGGATTACTGCAGGGATTGACGATGATTCATTGATCGCACCGCAGTGGTGTAGAGATAAAAACGAGCAATTCCGTGCCGTCAATGAGGCACTTGCAACCGTAGGATTAAAGTATTAAACCCTATCTTTAGTGCGCAATGGCTTTAGTACGATAAGAGGTATCGTTAAAATACGGCGGATAATCGATCATAATCGTAAAGGCTTTGGAATAACCCGGAGGCAGATCGGTAGCGATTGTATAGTCGTAATTGATTGTTTGGGGTTGATACTTGGAATCAAAAGCTTCATTGAAGGCATGCGGAGCCCCTCCGAATATACCGGATTGCTGTTTCTGGGTATTTTGAAGCGTAAGTTCCAACTGTACTCTTGCAAGGGGATATTCTCCCATGTTTTTAACGACTCCGGTAAAAACGATTTGTTCACTCTGGAGTAGACGATCATGCTTGAGGTTAAAAATCTTGGCTTTTTTCGTGTAACTTTCCAACCCTGCCAGCACGATAAAGGTACCGGCACTGATTAAAATCAATGAGACGAATAAGATTGCGAGCTGCTGTATCAGACGTTTAGCCTGAAGGGCTGAAAAGATTGAGAGTACAATTAACAGCAGGGCGATAACAAGCACCAAATAGTGCCAGACTGTTAGATAGATATTCATCGGCACTCCACTTTGTAGGTTAGATTATAGTCTTTATCATACCTAAACGGCTCAACAAACATTTTAAACGGAGCCGATTTTCCGGGTTCTATCGTTTTTGTGATGGTCATTGAGCTTTTCTTGAACGGTATGTAGGGGTAGATTTTATCGATATATTTGTAATGGGTCACTTTGTAGACACCGGCATGAATCGTACATTCGTTAAACGTGCGTTTGGAAGTATTATTGATATCCCCTTTGATGAGGATCGCTTCCGTGAATTGGAGGGGTTTGACTTCATGAATAATAAGAGTGTGTTTAAATAGGTATTGATGCAGTGCAAGGTATCCGGCGACCGGGCCTACAGTTAGCACTCCAAAAGCGGTAAAGACCAAAAAAATAGCAAGTCCCATTTTTTTTCGTAAAACGATTGCCAAAATGAGCAGTAAAAGAAAAAGAATGAAAATACCTCCGAACAGGAGGTAATCGTAAATCAAAAGATGGTGAATAAAATCGATGATTCGGTTTTTCATTTGTTCCTAGAGTTTTTCTCCGCAATGCCGCTTATTCCACTACGGCGAGCGAGTTCCTGTTTAATTCGATCCGGCGAGATATTCTTATGCCCTAGAGCCACCAGTACGTGATACACTAAATCGGCACATTCGTAAATAATTTCATCTTCATTGCCGTCTTTGACCGCAAAACTGAACTCTCCTGCCTCTTCAACGACTTTTTTGAGTATAGCATTGTCACCGCTGCTGAGAAGTTTGGCAGTCCAAGAACTGGAAGGATCGCTGTTTTTTCGTGAAAGAATGGTGTGGTACAGTTCGTCGATAATTCCGTATGCGGCAGCGGTATCGATTTGAGGCTCGCTGATACTCTCTCCGGATTCGATATCAGTGAAGAAACACGATTTACGCCCCGTATGACAGGCTACCCCTTCTTGGCGTACCATGATCAATAACGTATCGTTGTCGCAATCAAGCAAAAAGCGTTCGATATGTTGGATATGTCCGCTACTTTCCCCTTTTTTCCAGAGACGTTGTTTGGAACGGGAGAAATAGTGCGCTGTTTTTGTGGCGAGAGAAAGTTCGAGAGCCTCACGGTTCATATAGGCCATCATCAAGACCTCCAAAGTGGTGGAGTCCTGTACGATTACGGGGAGAAGATCGGATTTCGCCCAGTCGATTTGATCCAGATTCATCGATTACTTCCCTGTTGAACTTAATTTTTCATTATCGATGTTTTTCGTATCGAGCCAAATATTCGGTGTAGAGCCTCCAGGCGTGAGGAAAATTTTGGCATCTTTATTCTCTTTCAACGCCTCGTTAAATTTCCCTTGTACCTGGATTTGCTCTAATTTGAGCAAGCCTGGAGTCAAAGAAGCACCGATAAGACGGTTTGCTTTTGCCTGAGCTTCTGCCTGAATGGTAATAGCGTTAGCGGTACCTTGAGCTTCCGTCTCTTTTTTGAATGCCTCTTGTTTGGCCCGCTCAACATCTTGCTGGGCACGCTCTACCTCTTGTTTTGCAACCTGTACCCGTTCGATCTGGTCTTTTACTTTTTGAGGAAGGGTTATTTCACGCAGTTGAACCGACTCGAGTGCGGCAGGGGAATTTTTACCGTGTTCAATGGCACTTCGAATTCCGGATTCAATTTTCAGGGCGATCGTATTACGCATGATCGGAAGGGATTCCGCTTCGTATTGACCGACAACGTTTCGAACGACATCGCGGGCAACCGGGTCAATGATTTTATCTTCCCAGTTAAAGCCCCAGTTGGAAACGGTTTGTGACGCAAGTTGTGCATTCATACGGTATTGGACGGTAATATCGATAGCAACTGGAAGCCCCCGTTTATCGAGGACGGTGATTGCCGGTTTGAGCAAAATACCGTCTCCTGCGGCAGCGGCACTGTCGACTTTGGCACTGTAGTTAATAACATGCATTTTAGTATCAACAATGTAAATTTGCTGGATGAGCGGAATCATAAAATGAAGTCCGGGCAGGAGCGCTTGAGATTCGTATTTTCCGTTGGTGGATAAAATTCCCCGCTCTCCCTCTGTGATGATGATAAACGGTTTGGCCAGAAGGAGCAACAAGACAACCCCTGCGATAAACCACAACGCACCCACTTTATTGCCGTTCATATTGAAATCGATTTTGGGTGGTTTAGGAGCTTGAAATCCGCCCCCTCGTTGCTCTTCTTTTTTCTTTTTGTTGAAATAGTCGTTCATATCACTAGCCATAGGGTCAATCCTTCATAATGATTCATGTAAACGGGTTAGTGCCGATTTTGCTTCGGCAAAAACCCATTTTTTAATTAATGTACGTTAAGTAGTGATCGTAATCAGGATTACGACCGCAAACAATGTCAAAGTATCCGGTTTGAATTTTTTCCGTCAACGGTCCGCGTCCGCCTGCGCCCAATACGCGGGCATCCACTTCGCGGATAGGGGTGATTTCGGCAGCGGTTCCGGTAAGGAACGCTTCATCGGCAACGTAAATCTCTTCACGTGTGATTTTTCTGCGGGTTACTTTGATTCCCATGTTTTCTGCCATTTCAATGACAGTTTTTTGGGTAATCGAAACAAGGGAGTTGTCATTCGGTGGGGTGATAAGCTCGCCGTCTTTGATTAAAAAGAAAGATGCTCCGCTTGCCTCGGCTACGTATCCTTCATCATCAAGAAGCAACGCTTCATCATACCCCGCTTCAACCGCTTCGAATTTTGCCATTTGGCTGTTGAGGTAGTTACCAACCGCTTTAGCTTTACCCATATTGGATTTGTTGTTCGGGCGGCTGAACGATGAGATTTTGAGACGGATACCCCGTTTCATCCCTTCTTCGCCGAGGTATGCACCCCATTCCCATGCGGCAACAGATACTTCTACCGGTGCTTCTTTATGATAAACGCCCATAACCCCGTATCCCAGATAAACGATCGGACGGAGATAGACATTTTCTCCGGTAAATTCGTTCGCTTTCAACAGCTCGATTTGCGCTTTATTAAGCTCTTCTACCGTGTACGGGACGGTAATAAGGGTCATTTTTGCCGATTCGATCAGACGCTTTGTGTGATCGTTCAAGCGAAAAATTGCATACCCTTTAGGGGTTTTATACGCTTTAGTCCCTTCGATAGCACCGTTTCCGTAGTGCAGTGTGTGGGAAAGGACGTGAATTTTTGCTTCACTCCACGGGAGCAGTTTGCCATTCATCCAAATATATTTGGCTTCATTCATAGGGAAGATCTCCAAAAGAAAAATTGGGAGATTTTAGCGCAGTTGCGATTTAAGGTTTATTAAGAGAAAATTCCCGCTGCGCGGGAACATTAATGTGAAGGTGTATTGATCATCCAAATCGAAAAAATATCGATGTAGTTCCAAAACGATTGAATGTATTCTGGATTAATTCCTTCTGCTTCGAGTGGAGGGAGCAGTTCAGCATAAAATTCCAACCAACGGCGGCGTGCAGCTTCATCGATACGAAACGGTGCATGTCGTCCTACCATTCGCGGCTCACCTCGTGTTTGGGCAAAATAGTCCGGCCCTCCGCAGATTTGGATAAAAAAATCGGCGGCATGCTTTTTAGCGGCACTGAAATCATCTTCGTCATTGACAGGGAACAAAAATGCGATGTCACTGTTTCGGATCATCTCATAATGGTCGTCCACCAATTTTCGAAAACGTTCTTCTCCCACTTGAAAGAAAAATCCTGGATGCGGTTTGGTAACGGGAGGTCTAACTCCGAGAACTCCATCGGTGATCGTAAAATTCATAAGTATATCCTCTGCGTATTTTTGAGACACATTCTAAAAGGAAGATGAAAAGAAACTCCTTAAAAGATCCTCTTCTTCCTCTTTTTAGGTGATGATTTGTATAATTGAAACATAATTAACAACGGAGTTGATGGTATGGATGCACATATTTGGATGGGATCACGACAAGTTGTTGCACAAGAGTACAGTGAACGCATCAGCCCGTATGATGGAAGAGTTGTTTCCCGTGCGGCAGAATGCAGTGCCGAAGATGCTCGTCAGGCACTTGTTACTGCGCAAAACGCTTCCAAAATCGCTAAAAAAGTCCCTTTGCATCAGCGATGTACATGGCTTTTGGATGTTGCGGCAAAACTCAAAGAACAGCGCGAAGAGTTTGCAAAGGTGTTGTGTGATGAGGTAGGTAAGCCGATCACCTATGCACGGATCGAAGTGGATCGGTGTGTCGAGACGATGACCCTCTCAGCGGAAACAATGCGTACGATGCACGGTGAGACGATCAATACCGATGCGATGGAGAGCGGTCGTAAAGCACATGCGTATTGGCGGCGTGAGCCTGTAGGGGTAGTCGTGGCGATTACCCCGTTTAACTTTCCGCTTAATCTCGTTGCTCATAAACTTGCCCCCGCACTTGTAGCCGGAAATACGGTAGTCTTGAAACCGACTCCGGAAGCGCCGCTTTGTGCGTATAAACTGGCACAACTTTTTATTGAAAGTCCGTACGCTACACCTGACGCATTGAGCGTCGTCTACGGCGATGCGGAGGTTGGAAGTGCTTTAGTCGGCAGTGATATCCCGAGAGTCATCAGTTTTACGGGATCGGTTGGGGTCGGAAATATCATTACAAAAAGTGCGGGGATTAAAAAGATCTCCTTGGAACTCGGCGGTAATGCGGCAACGTACATCGATACAAGTGCCGATTTGGAATATGCCGCAGGGCGTTGTGCCATCGGTGCATTTGTCAACTCCGGGCAAGTGTGTATTTCGTTACAGCGTATCTATGTAGACAGCTCCATATACGACGAATTTGCTCTTAAAATGGCGGAAGCAACGTCTAGACTTGTGGTCGGTTCGCCGTACGAGGAGAACACTTTTTTAGGACCGTTGATCAATGATGAAGCCGCAGAACGTGCGATGAATTGGATCGAAAGTGCTATCGAAGAGGGTGCTCGTGCATTGACACCTCCGCATCGGGAAGGACGAATCTTTTATCCGTGCGTCATGGCGGATGTAACTGAGTCGATGAAAATTGTATGTGAAGAGGTATTTGCCCCGATCGTGAGTCTGGTACGGGTAAATGGAATCGATGATGCAATAGAGCGGATGAACAATTCGCCGTACGGATTGCAGTTTTCGATCTTTACCAATAATCTCGCCCATGCAACGAAGGCGATTGATGAGCTCGATGCGGGCGGCGTAGTGATTAACGATATGCCGACGCTCCGGTTTGACATTCAGCCCTACGGCGGTGTCAAGCTCAGCGGTGTCGGACGTGAGGGACCGCGATTCGCTATCGAAGAGTTTACGGAGATAAAATCGATCGTCATTCTATAAAAATTCCATGATCCAACACCAAGAGCCGCTCCGAAGGCAGTAGTGCCGAGAGGAGCGAGCGTTCTTGGATCATGGTATGTTCTTTTGGTACTTTTCTTACTAAAAAGAAAAGTACATAAAATTAAAAGAAGGAATAAACAATGTTAGAAGTAGGAACCACAGCCCCCGATTTTTGTCTAAGCAACCAAGACGATGTAGAGATCTGTTCACGCGATTTGCGCGGAAAATGGATCGTCCTCTATTTTTATCCGAAAGATTCGACACCCGGATGTACGACCGAAGCGTGCGAGTTCAGCGATGCAATGGATGAGTATGATGATATGGGTGCGATCATTTTGGGTGTGAGTGCCGACAGTACCAAATCACATCGTAACTTTATCGAGAAAAAATCACTTGGAATTACATTGCTCAGCGACCCGACCACGCAGATGATGCAAGATTACAGCGTATGGGCAATGAAGAAAAATTACGGCAAAGAGTACATGGGGATCGTCCGCACAACCTATATCATCGATCCGAAAGGGATCGTAAAAGCGGCATGGGCGAATGTAAAAGTAAAAGACCATGTGGCAAAAGTAAAAGAAGAACTTGCGAAGTTACAAGCATAATTTTCCCGCAAAAGCGGGAAGATAATTGTGGGTTAGAATTTATAGCGGATATAGGCACGAATGTCTTGGGCTTTGTCGACAATACTGCTTTGCATCGGCGCAGGTACGTCGCCAATAGCCATAGGAGTACCGCTCGTACTTCCGAAGAAACCGTTGCTGCCGCTATAGTCATAGTTGATATAGGTATAGCGAAGCTGGAAAGTGAGGATATCATTGACCAGAGGTTCCGTAAAATAGACTTCATACGCATCACCGCGAGCGGCGATTTTAGAACCGATCAGAGTGTCTTCACCATAGGTGATCGGACGCCAGTATTGGCTGCCGTGATTAAATTCGACTCCCCATCGTCCCTCGTCGCTGATAAGAGACGGAAATTGTGTACCAATCCAGTAGCTGTATCCGGTTTTACTCTCGGTTGAGCCGAGCATTGTTTTAGCGCCATACGGATCGGTTTTGGACATTGCACCACTTACAAAGATGATGGAATCATCCAAAAACTCGCTCCATCCGTCTCCGATACCGTTTACCATAGCAAATGCAGTCGCTGTGTGGAGTCCTCCTACTGCTTCCATAGTAGGGTCATATCCAGTAGATGTAGCAGGAACATTGTTCGTATTAAAGCCTGAGTCTTTTATGTCGATGAGATTGTTGGCATAGGAATATTGAAAACCGGTGCTGTATTGTTTGTCATCATAAGGGACGACGATAATTCCGCCCATATCGATAGTGTTTGTAGCATCTTTGCTTGTTGCATAAGGAGCTGGGTTGAAGCGCGGTTCTGCATTGCTCATACCTCGTCCGGCACAAAGTTTAAAGTACGATCCGGAGAGACCGGTAAGCTCTTCGGTTCCGAATTTTGCGCTTGCACCGTCAAATTCGACATTGATTGTATGGGCAAGGGGAGAGGATGCTTTCATATCATCACGGAAATTGATGAGGTGCCCCTCAGTAGATGGGCGACGTCCGATACTGAATGTCCATGGGATATCGAGTCCTGCGAGTTCATCATCTGTGTAGAAAAAGTAAGCGGAACGGACGCGTAGAGTATCATCATAAGCGCTTTCTCCGCTTACCCAGTCGAAACCGTCGGTATTATGTGTGTTATCCGGACTCAATGAACGCTGTCCAAAAATTTTGTTGTAGGCGAGCTGGCCGACAAAACTGAGATTCTTGGTCGCGGCATAACTCATATTAAGCCACAAACGGTTGCTGAGAACCGCATTGTTTTTTTCTGTGCTTCCATCGGCCATTTTGTAGTTGAGATTATCGATACTGGTTCGGAAGTCAACTCCGAATTTCAAATTATTACCGTTTGTTTTTTTGTTGATTTCACTGATTTCATCTTGGAGATCTTCAACGGTTTTGGCAAGATCTTTCGGCTCATCGGCAGAAGCAGTTTCTATTTTTGCACCGCTTTTTTCAACTGTCGGAGTACTCGCCGCTGATTGCGCTTTTTCTGTTTTAATGGCATTGAGTTCAGCTTTGAGTGCCGCCATCTCTTTTTCCATTTTTTCAAACCGTTGCATTAGTGTGTCGTCTGCAAATGCGCTCGTAGTAAGCAGCGCGGCAGCGACAACAGAACCTAGGATTCGTTGTGTCATTATTTCTCCTTATTTAAATGCCCATGCATTGCTGGTACTGATATTAACAAAAATTATATAAAAGTAATTTGAATAGGGAATTTTTGTGTGATAAAAACGTGACGAAGATGCCAATATTAAACACAGCTAAAATTAAGTGCCATTTCAGTATAATCCGCCCGATTTTCTCTCTTCTAAACGTTTTGACGTGAGAAAAAAATCGCAAGCGTTTGTCGCAGTTCTCGTGCACCCGATGTCTCATCGGCTCTGTTTGCGCTCGCCCAAGTAAACGAAGAACACAATATTTCTCTATCAGGAGTCCCTTATGGTCACAATGAAAGACCTTCTCGAATGTGGTGTACACTTCGGTCACCAAACACGTCGTTGGAATCCGAAAATGAAAAAATACATTTTCGGTGTTCGTAAAAACATTTATATCATCGATCTTCAAAAAACATTGCGTTATTTCCGCAATGCGTATCAACAAGTAGTTGATGCTGCAGCTGAAGGCAAAACAGTTCTTTTCGTCGGAACTAAAAAACAAGCACGTGTTGCGATCCGCGATGCAGCTGAAAAATGCGGTATGCCATACGTTGACAACCGTTGGTTGGGTGGAATGTTGACAAACTTCCCTACAATCCAAAAATCAATTCGTAAACTTGATATCATCGAAGAGATGCAAGCAAACGGACAAATCAACCTTTTGACTAAAAAAGAAGCGTTGATGATGGATCGTCAAAAAGAAAAATTGATTGCATACCTCGGCGGTATCCGTCATATGAAAACATTGCCTGATTTGATGTTCGTAATCGATGCGGTAAAAGAACACATCGCGGTTCAAGAAGCGCGTAACCTTGGAATCCAAGTTGTTGCTCCACTTGATACCAACTGTGATCCTGACGTTATCGATATTCCAATCCCTGGAAATGACGATGCAATTCGTTCTATTCAACTTTTCTGTAAAGAAATGGCTGAAGCGATCAATGAAGGTAAAGCACTTCGCAACGGCGGAAACGACGAAGCGGTAGCGGAAGAAGAAGTTGCATCTGAAGAAGCTGCAGTTGAAGCGGCTAGCGAAGAAGCAGCAGTAGTAGCAGAGGAAGCATAATCATGGCAGAAGTTACAGCAGCGATGGTAAAAGACCTTCGTACGGCGACTGATGCGCCTATGATGGATTGTAAAAAAGCCCTCACTGAATGTGATGGCGACATGGAAAAAGCAAAAGATTGGTTACGTGACCGCGGTATGGCTCAAACGGCTAAAAAAGCGGATCGTGTAGCGGCTGAGGGACTTTTGGGTCTTAAAGTATCTGAAACATTTGCATCTGCTTCACTTGTTGAAGTTAACTCTGAAACGGACTTCGTTGCAAAAAATGACGGCTTCATCGCTCTTGTCGGAAACACTGCGGCGCACGTATTTACTACGGGTGTCAGTACGGTTGAAGAATTGAACGAAACATCGTATGAAACAGGGACTTTTTCTGAGTATTTCACGGCTCAAGTCGCTCGTATCGGTGAAAAAATCGTAACTCGCCGTTTCGTAACCCTCAATGCGGGTGAAAACGGATGTGTAAACGGTTACGTTCACTCAAACGGACGTGTCGGTGTTTTGGTCGCGGCAAAATGTTCAGATGCAAAAGTAGCTGAAGCACTTGCACCAATGCTTAAAAACGTTGCAATGCACGCTGCAGCAATGAAACCGACAACTTTGACCTCTAAAGATTTCGATCCTGCATTCGTAGAAGCGGAAACTATCGGTCGTATCGAAGCGATCAAAACTGAGAACGAAGAATTGGCACGTTTGAAAAAACCGTTGAAAAACGTTCCTCAATATATTTCAGCTTCACAATTGACTCCGGAAGTTATGGCTGCGGCTGAAGAAGCGATCAAAGCGGAATTGGCAGCAGAAGGTAAACCGGAAAAAATTTGGGCTAACATCATCCCTGGTAAATTGGCTCGTTTCGTAGCGGACAATACTACTTTGGATAAAGAGCTTGCACTTTTGGATCAAAACTATGTAATGGATGATTCTATGACCGTAGCTGAAGCGATCACAAAAGAAGCAGCCAAACACGGTGGAACTGCTGAAATCGTCGAATTCGTTAAATACGAAGTCGGTGAAGGTTTGGAGAAAAAAGTCGATAACTTCGCAGAAGAAGTCGCTGCTCAAATGGCGTAAGCCAGAGAGAATTTCACTATTCATTCCCGCTTCGGCGGGAACCTTTTTTTCTTCCTCTTTATTAATCTAATTTCCTTTATAATTCCTCTATGACACTTTTAAAAGCAACCTCATTAACGCATGCCTTTGATTATCCGCTTTTTGATGACATTTCGTTGCATTTGGATGCGGGAGAATCGATTGCAATTGTCGGTGTCAGCGGAAGCGGAAAATCGACATTGATGCATATTCTCTCTTCACTTTTGCACCCTTTAAAAGGCAATGTGGAGCTTTTTGGACATGATATTTATCGTTTGGATGATAAATCATTGGTAAAGTTACGCAGAAATGATCTAGGGATGATCTACCAAAGCCATTATCTCTTTAAAGGGTTCAGTGCATATGAAAACCTCGAAGTCGCCGCACTTCTCTCCGGTGAGACAATCGACCCCGCATTGTTAAAGCGTCTTGGTATCGATCAAGTGATTAACCAGAAAGTGACGGAGCTCTCCGGTGGTCAACAGCAGCGTGTATCGATAGCACGCGTTATGTCA
Source organism: Sulfuricurvum sp. (assembly GCF_028681615.1). Classification (NCBI taxonomy): domain Bacteria; kingdom Pseudomonadati; phylum Campylobacterota; class Epsilonproteobacteria; order Campylobacterales; family Sulfurimonadaceae; genus Sulfuricurvum; species Sulfuricurvum sp. The sequence goes on along the minus strand of NZ_JAQUHV010000001.1, from coordinate 408,328 downwards.
AAAAAGCCCCGTTTGATTTTTGCGGATGAGCCTACCGGAAATCTTGATCATGCTACGGCAGTGGAAGTCATGGAAATTTTTGAAGATTATCTCAAAGAGCATCAAGCAGGAATGGTTTTGGTAACCCATGATGAAGCTTTGGCTGCACGATGTACTCATATTTTCCGTATGCAAAACGGACACTTGAAAGAGGTTTGATCGGATGGAATGGGCACAAATATTTAGCGAAGGCCGAACCATCGCTTTTATATTATTGTTTACCCGTTTTAGCTCTTTATTTATGGCCGTACCGATATTTTCGCATGCCAATATTCCTATTACAATCAAAGCGGCTATGGCGTTTTTCTTTACTATCGTTTTTTTCGGTGCCGTCCCTCCGCTAAACATACCTACCGATGCTTTGAGCTTGACTGTCGCTATTTTAGGAGAGATGCTCTTTGGCCTTGCCATCGGTACGGTATTACAGTTGGCATATAACGTCATTACGTTTGCCGGTGGGCAGATATCGTTTATGATGGGATTCTCTCTGGCATCAGCCATTGACCCGCAATCTGGGGTTTCGATGCCGATCATTAATCAGTTTCTGTCTTTGATGGCTTTGATGATTCTGTTGGTTTTTGATTTGCATCACTGGATACTTTTATATGCATCCGCATCGATCAGTGCTGTCCCTTTGGGAGGATTTATGGTCACTCCCTCATTATTTAAATACATCATACATGCAGCGGCAAATATGTTTGTCGTGGGATTTATGATTGCATTTCCGATTACCGCACTTTCAATGCTTGCCGATGTTATTTTCGGAATGTTGATGAAAACAATGCCGCAATTTAATCTTCTCGTCATTGGGATGCCGATCAAAATAGCGATTTCATTTCTTGTACTGATGGCGACGCTGGGGGCTACCCTTATGATTGTAACTTCACAAACTCAGGATGCATACAATTTCCTGGAAAAGCTATTCTAAATAGAGTTTTGCACTGCTGATGAGCGGATTGAGAGAGCGTCGGATCTGTTTAATTGTCTTGGGATTATCGCTGCATCGAATACTGGAGCGGATAAAAGAAAAATCTTCTTCTTCAATCGCACCTGGAAACGTGCAGACGAGCGAATGATCGATGATTAAGGTACTCGTATCAAAAGGATGCGGTGTGCTGTAGAGTTCGATATGATCATACTGTACCATGGAAAGAGGGTCTCTATGGAGATCGTTTAGGACTAACGTGACGTTTTTCCCGTGTTTGGCTGCTTGCAAAATTCCTTTTTTCAGTTCAGGGTGATTAAATGAGTGCGAAATCACAATAATGCGTTCCGAAGCATTTTTCATTGCTTTATTCAACTGATAGACACAATAGCTGTGTTGGTCAGGGAAAAGATAAACACTCTCCTTGCTATAAAGGAGAGTGATAGTAAAAAGAAGCCCAAGAAGTTTTATCATTTAATTTTTTTTTAGTTACAATGATACCATGAAGCTTTTGACAGAACAAGAGCGGGTTAAAAGGGGTCGAAACGATCATGAAAATTTTGCTTTTTAACGATAATCCGGTTGTCCGAAAGCTGGTGGCTCTCAGTGCACAAAAAACGAAAGATGATTTGAGTGTTATTTGGTCGGTGGATGAAGTCGAAGAGAGCGGATATGATTTAGTCATTATTGATGATGCACTCTACAGCGATGAGATGTTTGAATCGTTGAAAGAGCATATTACTTTTAGAAGTGCTTTGCTTATGGCAACACGCGGGAAAGCGATTCCGGCCGGATTTGACAACGTGATCAACAAACCGTTTCTTCCAACGGATTTGGTCGATATGTTCATTCAAATTGAGAAGAAGTTTTCGGAAAGTTCAGCGAAGAGACCGGAAGTTGTTTTTGCAGAAACTCCGATCGAAGAACAATCTCCTGTACATGCGATCAATCTAGAAGAAACCCTCCCTGATTTGGCCGAGGAAGAAGATACTTTTGACTCTTTTGATTTAAATGAACTGGATGATCTTGGAGAAGAGTTGGAGTTCAATGACGGAATTGAGTTGGATACGTTAGACGAAGACAATTTGGGAACAGCAATTTTAGACAAAGAAGAGGTTCAAGAAGTTCAGGGCTTATTGGAAGATACTGAAAGCGATAATTGGGATTTAGAGGATGAGATAACCCTAAGCGGGATAGATGAATCGAATGAGATTAATCTGACAGGAGATAATCTTAGTATTGCAGACGAATTAGGTGAATTAGAGCCGGTTAAGAGCACGATGGATGAACTCGATGAGATGAATTTCGAAGAAGATGATCTTGAAAGTATGGATGACTTAGGTACGTTAGTGCCTGCCGATGACGCGATGGATGAGCTTGATGAGATGAGTTTGTCAGAAGATGATCTTGGGTTAAACGATGGATTCGGTGACATAGAGTCTCTTGCGGATGATGAAGATTTTGATTTTGCAGATGAACTGGTTCCTACTCCTGAATCGGCAGTTGCGGCTGAAGAAGAGGTCGATGTTCCACAGATGGATGAAGAGGATCTTATGCTGTTGGACGATGATGGATTGGATGATCTGGAAGCACAGATTCAAAGTGCAGTGGATAGCATGGAAAGTGATGCATTGGATGAAGAAGTGGATGCTGAAGATTTTGATATGTCGCTGGATGAGAGCATCCTTGAGGAGTTGAAACTTCCGGATCTTGACGAGGATGATAAGTTGGGCGGATTGGATGAGTTGGATATGCTCGATGAACGCGAACTTAAACTGGCTATCGGTGAAGAGGTAGAAGATTTACCCGAAGCCGAGGAAGATACAGATGAGGAGCTATTTGTACCTGAAGAGACAAGTTCCGAAGAAGAAACAACTGCTGAGGCTTTAGAAGCGGTATCCGATGAAGTGATGGATAGCGGTGAAGTGACCCATGCCGAAGGGGTCGAAGCATTACAGGCACTTTTAAAAGCCCTTTCCAATGAAGAGGTCGCAAAGTCGCTTAAAGGGCTTAATATCAGTATCAACATCAATTTCGGGAATGAAAAGTGAATCAGCAAAGCGGAGCTATATTGGTATTATCCGGTCCAAGCGGTGCAGGTAAAAGTTCGTTGGTAGCAAAAATCATCGACCATATCGGCCCTACCTATTTTTCAATATCGACAACGACTCGTCCTATGCGAGAGGGTGAGATAGACGGTGTGCACTATCACTTTGTCAGTGTTGAGGAATTTAAGCGAGAGATTGAAGAAGAGATGTTCCTAGAATATGCAGTTGTTCACGGGAATTATTACGGGACCTCGTTAGGGGCGGTAAAAAATGCTCTTAAAGAGGGAAAACTGGTGATTTTTGATATTGATGTCCAAGGACACGATGCGGTTCAAAACCGTCTGAGCGATATCACGACATCGGTATTTATTACAACCCCAACCCTCGAAGAGCTAAAGCGCCGTTTACATAGCCGTTCAACCGACAGCGAAGAGGTGATAAACAAGCGTATTGAGATGGCAAAACGGGAAGTTCAGCGTATCAGCGAATACGATTTTTTAGTTGTGAATGATAATCTGGATGAAGCTGCGGATGTTCTGATTTCGATTGCCAAAGCGGCACGGATGAAAATCCCGACTCTGCAGATCAATGAATTCGTTCAATTGTGGGAAGCTAACGCGTAGAAATCCACACAAATCTCATAAGGACGGTTACAGCAAAGCGGCGTTATAATGTTTGCTTAATCTTCCAGTAAAGGAACTACCTCAATGGCAATGCCAAGTGGATCTGAATTATTATTAATTTTCGGGATAGTCGTATTACTTTTCGGTGCGAAAAAAATTCCTGATCTCGCAAAAGGTTTGGGTCAAGGGATCCGCAGTTTTAAAAAAGAGATGAAAGACGATGAAGCACCGCCGCCGACACAGGCAAAAACTACTGAAACGGTCGATGCACCAAAACAGGTAGAGTCTTCTTCTACGGCAACTATCGTAGAAACCCCTCACGATCACGTAAAACAAGCGTAACCATTGAAACAGCGAGTCAATGCGCTGTTGCGCGATAAATTTAATTGTGATGTTATCCTCGAAAAGCCGAAAGATCGTTCTTTCGGACACTTTGCTACTCCCATCGCTTTTTCATTAGCTAAAGAACTCCGTAAGTCTCCAATGGCAATTGCCGAAGAGATTGCAACATCGTTCAATGAGAGTGAAATGTTCTCTGCCGTCGAATCGGTCAAAGGGTATATCAATTTCCGTCTTTCCGAATCATTTTTGGATGAGTATGCTTCTTGGGCATTGAGCCACGGTGAGCAATTCGGCAGCAGTGATAAAAAAGGCTCTATCCTTCTCGAATTCGTCAGTGCCAATCCAACAGGACCTTTGCATATCGGACATGCACGCGGTGCGGTGTATGGGGATACGATGCTGCGTCTCGGACGCCATTTGGGCTACGATATTACGGCAGAATATTATGTCAATGATGCGGGAAATCAAATCGATTTGCTCGGAGTTTCGTTGCAGCTAGAAGGGCGCAGTTCGCTATTGGGCGAGAGTGTTGAATGGCCTGAAAAATACTACCGCGGCGAATACCTCAGTGATTTGGCCAAAGAAGTCGTAGAGCTTTTCGGTGAAGAAGCACTTCGTGACGAGAGCCGTCAAAAAGAGCTTGCATTGTGGGCAAAAGACAAAATTTTAGCCCTTATCGTGGATGATCTGGCTGCGATCAATGTCCATTTCGATACTTTTGTGGGTGAAGCATCGCTGTACAGCGAGTGGGATCGCGTCATGGCAAAAATGGGTGAGGGTGTCTATGTGAATGAAGGTAAAACCTTTATCCGTTCATCCGATCTCGGCGATGATCATGACCGCGTCGTAGTTCGTGAAGACGGCCGTCCGACTTACCTAGCAGGTGATATTATCTATCATAACCAAAAGTTTGAACGAGGATATGATGATTACATCAATATCTGGGGTGCGGATCACCACGGTTATATTGCCCGTGTGAAAGCGGCAATTAGCTTTTTGGGCTACGATTCATCCAAGCTGGAAGTTCTCCTTTCTCAGATGGTGAGTCTTCTCAAAGACGGTGAACCGTTTAAAATGTCCAAACGTGCCGGAACGGTTATTTTGATGAGTGATGTCGTCGAAGAGATCGGTGCGGAAGCATTGCGCTTTATGTTTGCAAGTAAAAAATGCGATACAGCATTGGAATTTGATATCGAAGAACTAAAGCGTCAAGACAGCTCGAATCCGATCTATTACATCCAGTATGCTCATGCCCGTATTCAAACACTGATTTCTAAAAGTGAAAAGAGTATGGATGAGATTATGCTCTCTCATTTACACGATTTGAGTGCGGATGCGGACGGATTATTGTTTGAAGCATTGTTATTGCCGGAAATTATCGAAGATGCATTCGAATCACGTCAAGCGCAAAAAGTACCGGATTATTTGAAAGTATTGGCTGGAAGACTGCATAAATTTTATTACGACACCCGTATTATCGGTACGGAAGACGAAGCGAAATTGCTTAAACTTCTTCTTGTTGTGGCACTCTCTATTAAAACCGGACTCTCACTGCTCGGAATCCAAGCCAAAGACCGGATGTAAAAAATCCGGTTTTAGGCTCCACTCTCTCTTATCCTAACAATCTGCCTATTGTTTGACGCAGCGTATCGTTTTGATGGACGATTGCAATTTGTGCAATGGTGAGTTTGGCATTGCTTTCTTGAAAATCACTGATCGCTTTAGCGATATCGGTATCGGAAATTTGACTTTTAGCCGCCGAGGTTGCACCGATTTGATCTAAAAGATTATTGGATGCACTGATGAAAGTATTGGTAGTCGAACCGATATCCGATCCGGCTTGAGCCAAAGAATCCCGATATGCCTGAATAGAGTCCTGATTATCGATAGAAAGAGATGACGGTGATAGATTCGGAATAGAAGCCGACACAGTTGAATTGCCCAACGAAAAAGTTGAGTTGCTGCCAAACAACGCTTTCCCGTTAAAACTGGTGCTGTCGATACTTTGCTGCATAGATGCGACAGTACGGCTAAATTCGCTTTGAAGAGCCTGCTTTTGAGAGTCGTTCAAAGCAGCACTGTTGTAACGGACACTGAGGTCATTCAGTGTTTGTGTTTGATCGCTGAGAGAGCTGAGAGTACCGTCGGCTATTTGCAACATCGCAATTCCGCTCGTCGCATTTGAAAGCCCTTCGGACATGCCGGACATGTCACTTTGCAGCATGGACGCAAGCAAGCGCGAAGCACTGTCTTCCATGCTCAATTGCTGGGCAGCAGCCACTTTTTCAAGCGTTTTATCACGTTTGCTTACTTCAGAATTAATCTGCGGTAACGGATTGAATTGGGGTTCTAATTTCATAGTTTCCTCCTTTTTCATCTCTAATTTTATTAGAATATCACTGAATAGATTAAAACAGAATAACATCTCATGAGTAGATAGTGCACGAGGCGTAACGCAGCAATGCTATAATTGCGAAATGTGAAATGCTACAGGAGTAGGGAATGGTTAAAGTTGCGGCGATACAGATGCAAATGAGCGGGGATAAAGCTTCCAATATCCTCAAAGCGGAAACAATGGTGCGTGAAGCGGCAGGAAAGGGAGCCAATATTATATTGATCCCCGAACTGTTCGAAGGGTACTATTTTTGCAAAGATATGGATAAAAAATATTTTGAATGGGCTCAACCGCTTCTCAATAATCCACTCGTCGGACACTTTAGCACTTTGGCGCAAGAACTCGGTGTCGTGCTGCCGATCAGCTATTTCGAGCGAGACGGTGAACGCTATTTTAACTCTCTTGTCATGATCGATGCGGACGGTACCGTGATGGAAAACTACCGTAAAACCCATATCCCTGACGGTCCCGGATACGAAGAGAAATTTTATTTCGAGCCGGGAGATACCGGATTTAAAGTATGGCAAACCCGCTACGGCAACGTCGGTGTCGGCATCTGCTGGGATCAGTGGTTCCCTGAAACGGCGCGTTGTCTTACCCTGATGGGTGCCGATATGATTTTCTACCCTACGGCGATCGGAAGCGAGCCTGAGATCGGTGTGGATTCGGCATCACACTGGCAGCGGGTACAGATGGGGCACTCTGCGGCAAATATCATCCCAGTAATCGCAGCCAACCGGATCGGAGAAGAGGTCGGAGAGAGTTGTACTTTGACCTTTTACGGCTCATCGTTTATCACCGATCATACGGGTGCAAAGGTTGCCGAAGCTTCTCGTGAGAAAGAGGAGATTCTCTACAGCGAGTTTGATCCTGTATCGATTCGCGAACACCGCCATTATTGGGGTCTTGTTCGCGATCGCCGTCCGGAGTGTTATGGAGAGATTGTGAAACAATAAGGTGGAACTCCTTTTGCTTTAGTGAGGTAATGAATCACTAACGGGGGTTTCCATGAAAGTTGTGTTACGCAATAACGCTATCTTCGTCCAAGGGAGTTCAAAAACCCTCGAAGAGCCGTGGATGGAGGAGTTTTTTGACCATCACATCCATAACACGCTGTTTTTGGATAACGGCGTATTGGTGCTCAATAATGAAAATTCTGCAAATCAAAAAGAAGAATTCTTAGAGAGTCTCGGTAAACGCTATGCAAAGGCCAATGAACTCTCAGGCTCTTTTTACAGCCGATCCCTAAAGCGCTGCAAAACGGCGGCTGTCCGTATCGAAGTGCCGTATCGAAAAAGTGAAAAAGTGGATGTCGAACTCTATGCCTATGGACCTGATCGGGTGAAGATTTCTCTTGTGACTCCGAATCTCTGGGTGATGCGCTATCTCAAACAGCAGCTCTCTTCGCTGTTGGTCAACTCCACATCGACGGATCTTTATATCGATGTATCTTCTTCGCTTGCCAAAGCACGACTCGAAAAAACCCTTAACCGCCGCGAAGTACTTCATTTCATCATCAACTACCGATACGACGATGCGTTTATGAGCCGATTGTACGGCAATTATCGCGGATGGGGATATGGAAACGATGCGATCGATAAGATGATCCGTTATCATGCTATTTTTGAAATTCCGATGGGCTCAGCGCCGGAAGATTTGAAAAAACGGTACCGTATGCTGGCACGACGCTACCACCCGGATCGTGTACAAACGAAAAGTCCTGAAATCATTAATAAATACACACAAAAATTTCAGCTTCTCCAAGAAGCGTACGGCGCACTACAAGCGGTCAGTTAAGCCAGATAAATCTTCGGCACTGAAACGATAGAGCCGTTTGTCCCGGAGGGCGTTTAACTCATTTGAGAAACCCCGTTTGGTAAAAAGGAAAATTTTATCCGGCGCGATGGAGAGTTTGGTGCATTTTTCTTCGAGTTTGTGAAACTCTTTTTTATTCACTTTATGGTTTGTCCATTTGCACTCTCCGACCCATGTTTCCCCCTCCATCGTTTCGGTGAAAAGGTCTATTTCCACTTCACGATCCCAATAACTGCCTGAATCGAGGATATCGCTTTGAAATTTCGGTGCCAAAATATCTCGGATGTACAGATCGCATAACTCTTCGAAGGTAAAGCCGACAAATGCATTGAAATAGGTATGAAAATGCTCAAAAAAACGTTCCGTATTGCCTTCTTGAATCTGTTTACCGAAGGGTTCGACGAAGGCAATCCAGAAACGCAAGAAAGGGGATGTAAAGCGAAATTTGTGTGAGATGCGATGGTGTTCGATCTCTTTTTTGAACCGCTGTTTCGGATGCGCGCGCTGCAAGGGCATTTCACGTGAACGCTCCAGTGTCAGATAGCCGCTGTAGCGTAAAAACTCAAACGCCTCATTGCCCCGTTCTTTGCCGATGCGGGCACGACGAAATGCCGATCCCTGACGCCGATCCCCCACCGCGATTGCGTGTAAAAGGTTAAGGTAGAGCGGTTCGTTTTGCAAAGGGGTGAGGAGTCGTTCGCGATGGAGTTCAAACGGTGTCAGGATATGGCGGGAAATAAGCGATTCGATCAGCTCATCGGCGTCAATGGGCTCATCATAACCGCCGAAAATGGCAAACAGTTCAATGCACTGCTCCATATCTTTCGGCAAATTACGATGAAAAAAATCGCTTATAAGGTTTCTATTCATTGAATAGATTATAACGAATATCTGAACGGTACACTAGAGGAAGAATAAGGCAATGGAGTGTTCGCCATTAAGAAGCGAGCACGGTTTCTATGTTTTTTAAAATCTTGTTGACACGTTCTGAGTATTGGGACAATTTATTGGTATAGGTATTCGCAGCCGATGCGTTTACTTCGAGTTCTCCGAGAACATCCATCATTGTACGGACGAAATCACGGTGGTCGGCACATTCATGGCATACCGTCGAATTCGAACACATGCCACTGTTCATAGTAAAATAAGCCTCTTCTGTTGCAATGCTCAGTTTTGTAAAATAGTCATTATTTCTTTTTTCCTGACTGCTTAGCAAATTGCTGATATTTTGAAATTGTTTTTTTGCCTCACTTAAAACATTTTTCATCGTTGTCCCCTGTTAAAATATGACGAACTTATATTGTATCTCAAAAAACGGTAGAATACAATTACAAAATAATGATTAAATAAAGAGAGAAATTATGCAGTATCGCTATATCGGGCGCAGCGGTTTACGCGTATCGCCGATTTGTTTAGGCACTATGACATTCGGAAGCCAGTGTGATGAAAAAACGGCATTTAAAATTATGGATAAGGCGTATGAGGCAGGAGTTAATTTTTTCGATACGGCCGAATTGTATCCTGTTCCGCCGGAAGAGAAACTTGCCGGATTGACAGAGGAGATGGTGGGGCGCTGGTTAAAGTCCAAACCGCGTGAGAGTCTTATTTTGGCGACAAAAGTTGCCGGTGCGGCGTCGGGATGGTTTGTTCCGCCGATCCGTCACGGATACACGGCGATTGACCGTTTTCACATCGAACGGGCGATCGAAGGGTCGCTGAAACGGCTCGGTACCGATTATATCGATCTTTATCAGATGCATTGGCCCGATACTGTTATCCCAATTGAGGAATCGATGCGGGCATTTGACGCATTGGTGCAAAGCGGAAAAGTCCGCTATATCGGAACGTCGAACGATACGGCGCGGGGTACGATGAAATCACTGATGGTGAGCAAGTACGAGAAATTGGCACGCTTTGAATCGATCCAAAATAATTTTTCGCTCCTCAATCGCCGCGATTTGACCGAAATCGGCGCATTGTGCCGTGAAGAGAAGATTTCGCTTTTGCCGTATTCTCCTTTGGCGGGCGGGGTTCTCAGCGGAAAGTACAACCAAAGTGCCGATGTCCACGGACGCTTCAGTGAGTATGTGAAATCGCCGAATAACCGTCAGCGGCTTATGGCAGCGCGATTTTTGAACGATAAAACGCTTGCTTCGACCCAAGAATATCTTCGTATTGCCCATGAAGCCGGGCTTGATCCGGTGACGATGGCGATTGCATGGAGCAAGCAGTTCGATTTTGTCGCATCGACGATTATAGGAGCCACGACACCTGAGCAACTTGATGCATCGCTTTCGGCAATGAATGTAACACTCAGTAGTGAAATTTTGAAAGCGTTGGATGGTGTTCATGCAAAAATTCTTTATCCTATGGGGTAGTCTCCTCGTTCTGTTGATCGGGGGATGTGCGCAAAAACACTATGAAATCAGCAAGCCCAAACTGATCGTTCTAAAAACGCCGAAAATCAAATTCGCCGATACGGGATACATCCGTTCCAGCGGTGAGAGCGTCGAAGCAGAACTGTTTACGGCCGGAGTTGCGGTAGAGAAGATTTCGATTGACGATAAAGTGTGTATTAGCAGCGGGTGCATGAGTGAAGAGGCATTTGTACGGGATTATCTCTCTCCGGAATATCCGAAAGATATACTTAGACGCATTCTTCTCGGCGAACAGATCTATAGCGGACAAAACACAAGCGAGCAGTGCAGCGGGATACGAACCCAATACATCCGAAACGATAAAACGGATATCGTCTATCGTCTCAGACCGGACGAAACCTATTTTAAAGACCGGATGAACGGCCTTATTATAAAAATCAGTGATATAGAGGACAATAATGCGACTCAGTGAACGCAGCGGAACAATCGAACAATCCCACATCCGCTCAATGACAAGAGCGTGCAACGCACTGGGTGGAATCAATATGGCACAAGGGGTTTGCGATCTCGAAGTTCCCCGCGAGGTGATCGAGGGGGCGTATACGGCAATGAAAGAGGGGATCAATATTTATACCCCGACAGAAGGGTTGCCCCGATTGAGAAACGCAATATCTACGAAAATGAAACGCTTTTATGACGTCGAAATCGTGCCCGAACAAGTACTGGTCTCAGACGGTGCGACAGGGGCGTTTTATACGGCGTGTATGGCACTTTTGAATCCCGGTGATGAGGTAATATTGTTCGAACCCTATTATGGGTATCACCGCTCTACACTCGCGTCACTCGGAGCCGTACCGACATATGTACGTCTCGAAGCACCGGAATGGAAGCTCGACATGGGAGCGCTCGAAGCAGTCATTAGCTCTAAAACTCGTGCGATGGTGATCTGCAATCCCGCCAACCCGAGCGGTAAAGTGTATACGCGTGATGAGTTGGAGCAAATCGGAGTATTTGCCGAGAAACATGATCTGATTGTTTTTGCCGATGAGATGTATGAGCACTTTTTGTACGGCGATGCCGTTCACATCACGGCTCTGGATATTCCGAGCCTCAAAGATCGATGCGTTGTCCTCTCCGGTTTCTCAAAAGTGTTCAGTATCACCGGATGGCGTTTAGGGTACGCGATCGCGCCCGTGAGTGTTATCGAAGCGATGGCACAGCTCAACGATCTCATCTACGTTTGTGCCCCCGCACCATTACAGATCGGTGCCGCGGTCGGGTTGGAAGAACTGGGAGATAGCTATTACAGTGAGCTTGCCCGTATTCATGAATATAAACGCGACCTTTTTTGCGGTGCTTTGCGGGATGCGGGTCTGATCCCGAGTATTCCTGGTGGTGCATATTACGTCATGACCGATGTGAGCACGGTTGCGGGGAGTGATGACTTTGAAAAAGCGATGGAAATTTTAGAGAGAACAGGGGTTGCATCGGTTCCTGGACGGGCGTTTTATCACGACGATGCAGGTCGTCATATGGTTCGCTTTTGTTACTCTAAACCTCTCGATGTACTCGAAGAAGCGGCGGAGAGAATCCGTAAACTTTGCTAAAATACCATTACTAAATATCAGGAATTGATTATGTCTAAATTTGTCGGAGCTCACGTTTCCGCTTCGGGCGGAGTTTTTAACGCCCCTCTCAACGCAATGGCAATCGGCGCAAACGCGTTTGCCCTTTTCACGAAAAATCAGAAGCAATGGGCGGCAAAACCGCTTGATGATGAGACGATAGGATTGTTCAAAGACAATCTTGCCAAAAGTGGTATCTTGGCTAAACATGTTCTTCCTCATGACTCGTATCTGATCAATCTGGGACATCCCGAAGAGGACAAACGGCAAAAATCGCTCGAAGCATTTATTGATGAACTCAACCGATGCGATCAGCTTGGACTGGATCGTTTGAACTTCCATCCGGGGAGTCATCTGAAGCAAATCAGTGAAGAAGAGTGTATCGAACGGATCGCTATGAGTATGAATGAAGCTTTAAGCGTTACCAACGGTGTCACTTTGGTAATCGAAAATACAGCGGGTCAGGGGAGCAATTTAGGATGGCGTTTTGAGCATCTGAGCGCCATTATTGAGCGTATAGAGGACAAATCACGGGTGGGTGTGTGTATCGATACGTGTCATATGTTTACGGCAGGTTACGATATCCGAACCCGTGAAGCGTATGATGCAACTTGGGCGGAATTTGATAGAATAGTCGGGTTTAACTATCTCAAAGGGATGCATATCAACGATTCCAAACCCGATTTGGGAAGTCATGTCGATCGGCATGACTCAATCGGAAAAGGGAAACTGGGCGTTGAGCCGTTCGGATTTATTATGAACGATCCGCGTATGGATGACATTCCTCTGGTACTGGAAACGATCGACGAGACGATCTGGGCGCAGGAGATAGAACTACTCTATTCACTACAGGAGAAATAATGAGAAGTTTGGTATTACTGTCCGCTGCAGCAGCGACGGTTATGGCTGGGGGATATGCGATCCCTGAGAGTTCGATTAATGCTACCGCGCTGAGCGCAGCGTATGTGGCCAATGCTCATGGTGCCGATGCAGCGTACTATAATCCTGCGGCAATGGTCTACAACGATGATGCAAACCTGCTCGAAGTGGATGCGACGTATATCGGACTTTCAAAGATACATTATGCAACTTCAAGCGGATCAGCTAATATTGATTCAAAAAACGAATCTTTTTTGGTGCCGACTTTCCATTATAGTTCTAAAAAATTAGGAGATAATGGTGCACGTTTAGGATTTAGTATAGTGGCTCCGGCAGGGTTGTCGAAGCGTTGGACGAGTGCTCCGGCTGTTTATAGTGCAGAAGAATTTACCCTGAAAACGATAGAGATTAATCCTTCTATAGCAGTACCTTTAAGCGATACAGTAAGTATGGGTGTCGGATTTCGAATTGTTCGGACCGATGGCGTTGTTAAGAGTACAGCTCCTGGCCCTGCATCAAGAGATTTGACAGGTGACGCGATTGACTATGGATATAATTTAGCTTTAGATTACCGTCCGTTATCGAATGTATCTTTAGCAGCAACATATCGTTCAAAAATTGATTTAAACGTGGAAGGAAGTGCTAACCTTCAATATGGGCCTTCAACTTACAGCGGTGCTGCCAGTGTAACGATTCCACTTCCTGCAGCTCTTAATCTTGCGGCTGCTTATTCGTTTGATTCTGGAACTACGGTAGAAGCTGTTTATGAGAGAACTTTTTGGTCGGCGTATAAAAATCTAGATTTTAATTATGATGGTACCGTGAGTGCTGCAACGGTTGCTTTTGGCACAGCCATTCCAAAAAATTATGAAAGTACTAACAGCTACCGTCTTGGTTTGACCCAAAAATATGATCAATGGACGGCGATGGCAGGGATAGCGTATGATGAAACTCCTACACCGGAAGCAACTCTTGGCTATGAACTTCCCGATTCGGATGCATGGATTGTATCTCTCGGCGGCCGCTATAAAATCGATGAATCATGGAATATCGGTTTAGCAGGTTTGCTGGACATGAAGCAAAACCGTGAGGTACATCAAAGTACCGGCAGCAACCCGATTAACGGTGAATTTACCAACGCACGGGCGTATTTGGTCACGGCCGGAATTGAGTATCGCTTTTGATCCACTATCCGTATGAGAATTTTTATGAAATGCTTTTTCTCATTACCGAGGAAAAGTCATCCAAGAAGGTTATCTTTATCGAGGATAAGAGTTATACGTATACCCAATTTTTAGAGAGTGTTGATCGGCTGGCGCGTGCACTCGAACTTGTTTGTGTAGGAAAAGGGGATAGGGTTGCCCTTATCTGTCCTAACAGTGCAGAATTTGTAATGAGTGTTTTCGCCGTTAGCAAGCTCGGTGCGGTAATCGTACCGATTAACACGATGCTGAAAAATGAGGAGTATCGCTATATTCTGGATGACTGCGGTGCAAAAATATTGATTACCGCATCTAAGTTTGCCAAAGAGGTGGATGGTTTATGCGAAAGTGTTGCCTCAATCGAACATACGATATGGATCGATAAAGCACCGAAGGAGAATACGTGCCATCTGGTGTTGGATGAAATTCTTACCAACCATCTGCATATACATACCCCAAGCCTGGCAAAGCTCGATGATACGGCCGTCATTTTTTACACGTCCGGTACGACGGGACACCCCAAGGGTGCGATGATCAGCAACCGTAATCTTTTCTCCAATTTTGTAGCAGCTCGCGAGAGATTTGATTTGAGCACAAATGACCGCTTTATCGTCTATCTGCCGATGTTTCACTCGTTTACATTTGCTATCATGGTTGTGTTACCGTTTTTTATGCGTTCTTCCCTTGTCATTGTTCCATCGATTTTGCCGTTTAGCAATATCATCAAACAAACCTTATTGAAACGGGTAACAGTATTTATGGGGGTTCCTGATATTTACAATGCACTTATCCGTGCGAAGCTTCCGTGGTATTTTTTGTGGTTCAATTCGATACGTATTTTTGTGTCCGGAGGTTCGGCACTGAGTGAAGACACTTTGAGCAAATTCAAAGCGACCTTCAGGCGTGCGACGATGCTGGAAGGGTATGGACTGAGTGAATGTTCTCCTGCGGTAGCGGTTAATCCGATTGAGAAACAAAAAACGCTTTCGGTCGGTTTGCCCCTTTATGGCTATAAAGTTAAAATAGTCAATGAGGAGATGATGGAACTTCCGATTGGAGAAGCGGGTGAATTAATCGTCAGTGGAGATTGTGTGATGCAAGGGTATTTGAACAATCCGGAAGCAACTGCAGAGACGATCCAAAACGGCTGGCTTCGCACAGGCGATATCGCAAAAGTCGATGAGGAAGGCTATGTTTATATCGTTGATCGGATTAAAGATTTGATCATCTCTAAAGGGATAAACATTTATCCCCGGCAGATTGAAGAACAAATGATGTTGCTTCCTTCTATCAAGCTGGCTGCGGTTATCGGTGTGAATGATCCTCATAGTGGAGAAGTTCCCATCGCTTTTATTGAGCTTGAAGAGGGATATGAAAAAACGACAGCGTCTGAAATAAAGGGACAGCTTAAAGAACATCTTGCTGCGTTTAAAATCCCTAAAACCATAACCGTGGTAGAATCATTACCGAAGACCGCAACAGGAAAAGTACTCAAACGAGTCTTAAAACAAGGAAACTATTGAAATACCTTATCGATTTTCTAGAAAACAAAACCATTGAAAAAACCCATATCTTTTCGCAGCTCAAATGTACGGTAGAAGAGGCAAAAATTTTGCAGCTTTTGACCCGGAAATTTTTACAGTCTCAAGAAGATGTTATTGTCGCCGAACTTCTCCAAGAACTTCACGGTGCGGATGATTATTCGTATCTTAGCCACTTTGGAGAGGTAAAAACGTTGTTGGAACTAGGGTGGATTACCCATCACTCTTTTACCCCGATCAAAATCAGCGATATGTCACACCTGGAGCTTTATAACACGCCGGTCGCACTTACATCGGTCTTTATGAAACTCCTCGAAGAGGGGTCGTTAGAAATGACGCTTCCCGACATCAAACCTTACGCCGATCATTTGGAATATCTGCAAGATCAGTTTTTCCGTATCGAGCTGTATCAAAAGATGTCGATTATCCGCCACAACGGGAATGAACATTCTCTGGGGATTAACCGTATCCAAAACAAGCTCGATCTTCTCGAAAAACGGATTGATGAGCGGATTGCTCAGACATCGCTGGATGTAGTATTGGATCGTTTTTTCAAACAAAAGAAACTGGAACCCAAAGAGCAGGTGATTTTTTTAGCACTGCTCAAAGAGGAGTACAGTGCTACCGAAGGGAATCTGCGGGAAATGAATACTCTGATCGATTTGATCAGCTTTGACGATTACGAGCGGATCAAAAACCGTGCTCTTCTCGAAGACGGTGCCCGCCTGATTAACGAAGAAGTGATTGACTATGAGGAGATGCTGAACCCGTTCGGCGGAATCAGCCGTGCTTTTTACATCGTCGATGAGGTGCTTCAGTCGATTATGCATCCGCAGAAAAAGAAAAAAGTGCGCAAACTCAAACTTGATATGCTGATTAAAGAGCAGGAGATTTTCGAGCTGATCGAACCGACGACGTCACTTGAAAATGTCGTTTTGAACCCTACAACGGAACAAACGCTTCAAAACTTGATGCGTCAACTCGATCGGGAAGTGATTTCACGACTCCATGAATGGGGGATCAAAGATAAAAAAGCGGGGATTGACGCCCGTATTATATTTTACGGCCCTCCGGGTACGGGGAAAACCCTTACGGCGCATTCATTGTCACGATCATTGAAACGGCAGGTACTTAGCTTCGACTGTTCTAAAATCCTCTCGATGTATGTGGGCGAATCGGAAAAAAATGTTCGCAAAATTTTTGATACCTATGCCGATTTGACCCGCCAAACAAAAACCGAGCCGATTTTATTGCTAAACGAAGCCGATCAGTTTCTCTCGTCCCGTTCAGCCGGGATCGGTTCCTCTGCCGACCAGATGCACAATCAGATGCAAAACATCTTTTTGGAACAGATCGAAAAATTTCAGGGCATCCTGATCGCAACGACCAATTTGCTCGAAAACATCGATCAGGCATTTTCACGCCGTTTCAACTACAAAATCGAGTTTAAAAAACCGGATCAAAAACAGCGTCTTACGTTATGGAATATGATGCTTCCTAAAAATGCGCCGTACGAAAAAGGATTTGACATTGAAAAACTGGCAGCTTATCCGCTCACGGGAGGACAAATCAACCTGATTGTCAAAAATACGGCGTATCACGTTGCTGCGAGAAAAGAAGGGATATTCAAGCATGAAGATTTCATTGCCGAGATCCAAAAAGAGCGTTCGGGGAGCTTCGAAGGGGAGAAATCGATGGGGTTCATTAACCACTAAATGACCGATTTTTCAGAGGATGTTGTCATCCTCTAATCCTATTACCTCACGCAAGTACTTTGCCCCCATACTTACTGATACTCTTTCATCAATGCCCAATAAAAATATTTTTTATAGAAATGTAGAAAATCGTGACATATTTGATGCGTAGTATTCTATTTTGTTACAAAAAATAACACTTGATAGCAAAGCACGCATTTTATGTGTTTCTTATAGTGACAACAGCAAAAAAAGATAAATGATTGATAAATGATTAAGGGTTTGCTTTAATTCTCTTTTTGTTATAGTGCAACAACTGTTTTTATCTAAAACCGTATCCAGTGGCAGGAAGCTTTCTTGTCTCAGGATAGGCCATTAACCACGAAAAGGTCAGAACTATGGAGCATTACCACGTAGCAAATCCTTATTTTGGGGTATTTGTACTGTTTGTGTTAACGTTTGGAGCATTCTATGCTACAACGGTCATCGCACGCTTAGCCAGCCGCGCTCTAGCGGCCAAAGATACTGAAAAAATAAAACTCTCGGTCTACGAATGCGGACCGGAGGTCACCAAACAGCCGAACCGTATTTCGACACAGTTTTACCTGTTTGCGTTGTTGTTTTTATTGTTTGATGTGGAAATTGTTTTCATGTTTCCGTGGGCAATTGATTTTAAATTACTCGGATGGTTCGGCTTTACGGAGATGATGATGTTCATCGTATTGTTGGCTATCGGTTTTGTTTATGCGTGGAAAAAAGGGGCACTCGAATGGCACAACATCAAGTAAATTATCTAAAAGACGGCGGACTTCCCGTCGCATTGACGACAATCGACAAAGTAGTCAACTGGGGTCGATCAAACTCTATCTGGGCATTGACATACGGTTTGGCATGCTGCGGTATCGAAATGATGGCTTCCGGGGCATCCCGTTATGACTTTGACCGTTTCGGTACGATTTTCCGTGCATCACCGCGTCAAGCGGAACTGATGGTTGTCGCGGGAACGTTGACGAAAAAACATGCGGAGTTCATTCGCCGTTTGTACGATCAAATGACAGAACCTAAATGGGTTATCTCTATGGGTTCATGTGCCAATACCGGCGGTATGTTCAATACCTATGCAACGGTTCAAGGGGTCGATCGTGTTATCCCTGTCGATCTTTATTTGCCGGGATGTGCACCGCGTCCTGAAACCTTGCAATATGCCGTATTGTTGTTACAACAAAAAATTCGTAAAGAGAGCGCATCACGTGCTCAAAAACCAAAAAGGCTGATGTAATGAGAGCTTACACCCCTAAAGACGACGTACAGAAAAAACCGTACTACACGGACCGCTATTGGGTAGCTCCTCAAGTAGCAAAAAGCGATGTCAGTGAAGATGCGGTATTTGCAGCAGACCTTGAGGCAATCAAGTCAAAATTTGACGTATTGGATGCGTATATCCAAGTGGGTCAAATGGTGGTCATCATCAACGCAGCGGATAATTTCGGTGTTATCGAGATGATGAAAAATGAGCTTGATTATAATCAACTCTCGGAAATGTCTGCAATTGATTGGTTGGCAACGGAAGGGAAATTTGAAATTTTCTACCAAATGCTCAGCATGTCTAAACGCAAGCGTGTTCGCGTGAAATGTAAAATCGGTGAGAAAGAGTCAATCCAAAGTGTTGAGAAACTTTTCCGTTCAGCCGATTGGTCCGAGCGTGAAATGTACGATATGTTCGGTGTAGTCGTTAACAACCATCCGTTTATGAAACGTATTTTAATGCCGGATGACTGGGAAGGATTCCCGCTTCGTAAAACCTATCCGCTTCAAGGGGATGAGTTTGCACAATGGTATGAAGTCGATAAAATCTTCGGTAAAGAGGCACGTGAGATTATCGGGCCTGAAAACCGCGATCCGGCACGGGTTGACCGATACGATACCGAACGATTCTCACGATTGGGTCATGAAGTACCGCGTGGTGCAGATATCAGTCAGGGCGAACCGGATACTCCATTATGTTACCAAGAGAACGATGGTGTCTTCTTGATCGAAAAATTTGACGCAGAGAAGAGTGTCGTGATCTCTGATCGCGACCGTTAAGGATCACGTATGCAACAAGCCAATAGACTTAGACCTTTTTTCGAAAATATTACCTTTGACCGAGACGACAATGAGTTGATTCTCAACTTCGGTCCTCAGCATCCATCGGCGCACGGACAATTACGTTTGATGCTCCATTTACAGCAAGAGCAGATCACGAAAGCCCATCCGGACATCGGGTATCTTCACCGCGGTATGGAGAAGATGGCGGAGAACATGATTTATAATGAATTTATGCCGACCACAGACCGTATGGACTACATCGCTTCAAGCTCAAACAACTACGGGTTTGCTTTGGCGGTAGAGAAATTGATCGGACTTGAAGTTCCTCGCCGTGCAAAAGTAATCCGCATGATGTTGCTTGAAACCAACCGACTTATGTCTCACCTTTTCTGGTTGGCGACAACGGCGCTGGATATCGGAGCGATGACCGTATTCTTGTTCGCATTCCGTGAGCGTGAATATCTGATGGATTTGATCGAAGATTACTGCGGTGCCCGTTTGACCCATGCTGCGGTTCGTATCGGTGGGGTTCCACTCGATTTGCCGGATAATTTTATCGCCGATCTTCGCAAATTCCTCGACAAATTGCCGGAGAATATTAAAGACTACGAAGACCTTCTCGACAGCAACCGTATCTGGTTGATGCGTATGGAAAATGTCGGTGTGATTTCAAAAGAGATGGCTCAAAGCTGGGGATGTTCAGGAATCATGCTCCGTGCTTCAGGGGTTGAGTGGGATATTCGTAAAGAAGAGCCGTATGAGCTTTACGATGAAGTAGAGTTCAATGTTCCGGTTTCGGATAAAGGGGATAACTATGCCCGTTATAAACTCTACATGGCAGAGATGCGCGAATCGGCAAAAATCCTGTATCAAGTCCTTGATATGTATGAGGGGACATCTCCGGAATTGATGGCGCATGCACCTCAATACATTTCGGCACCTAAAATCGATATCATGACTCAAAACTACTCGTTGATGCAACATTTTGTCCTTGTGACTCAAGGGATGCGTCCTCCGGTAGGGGAAGTATATATCGCGACCGAATCACCGAAAGGGGAGCTTGGTTATTACATCAACTCTCAAGGTGGAGCGTATCCGTACCGTCTTAAACTCCGTGCGCCGTCATTCTGGCACACCGGGATTTTGACAGATTTATTACCGGGGCACTACATTCCGGACGTTGTATCTATCATCGGGACGACTAACATCGTCTTCGGTGAAGTAGACCGCTAAAAGGAGCATGCAGTGAAACGTTACGATTTACGTCATTTGAAAGAAAATTTTTACGATCGCATGTCTGATATTATCAAACAAGAACCTGCAAACGGAGAAGTACTGATCTTTTTGTTTGAAATTGGTGATTTTACCCCGATTCAAAAATCGGCTGATTTGGTTAAAGAGCTTGGGTGTGAACTCATGAATTCGTTGAAGTTTAACGAAGCCGACTGGACCATTGTGGTCAAAAAATAAGGAAACGTTGTGAGTAAAGTCTATTTCTCCACGTGGCGGGGCGAGCAAATTAACAACATCGGCAAAAGTGACGATGCTTGGGAAAAATCTGCTTATAACCTTCCGTTGGAATATAACGAACATGCCCATTCAAAAGCGTTCATCGGCTGGGACGGTGTAGCACTTTTTAATCCGGATGTTGACGTAGTTCGTTTAGCGACGGAGTATGCTGCGCAATATCAGGTGTATTCCGAAGCATGCGGACGTTGTGCACCAGGGCGATGGGGTGGCCGTATTTTATACGATTTACTCGATAAAATCGCTCGCGGAGAGGGGTCGGTATCCGATATGGATCACCTCAAAGAAGTGTCCAAAACGATGCAGGAAACGTCTAAATGTGAGATTGGTAAAACGGTTCCTAATCCGTTGCTCGATCTTATGACTCACTTCGAGTCGGAGTTTATGGCGTGTATTACCGAGCAAAAACCTTCCAAACATTATCACATGGAAGATACCAATTACATCGCAAAAATCACCGCACCGTGTATGGACGCATGTCCGGCTCATGTCGATATTCCGGCATATATCGAGGGTGTACGAGATTTGCGTTTTGACGATTCATTGATGGCAACGCGTCAAACGATGCCGTTGGCCCATACGTGCGGACGTGTTTGTCCACACCCGTGTGAGACAGAGTGCCGCCGTACCAACCTAGATGAGCCGATTTCGATCATGGAACTCAAACGTTTGGGCGCGGATTATGAGACCGATCACGGTTTCGGATTCTTTCACCCAAGTGAGAAAAAACCGTCTGTCGGTAAAAAAGTTGCCGTTATCGGTGCAGGTCCTGCAGGGTTGACGGGTGCTTATTATTTGGCACTTGACGGAATTGATGTCGATGTGTACGAAGAACTTCCGGTTCTCGGCGGTGAGGTAGCGGTCGGAGTTCCTGAATATCGTATGCCGATTGATAAATACAACCAAGATATCGAAGCAGTGCGTGATCTCGGGGTTAATTTCATCACCAATACCAAAGTCAATGCGGATATGATGCGTCAATTCGAAAACGACTACGATGCGACACTGGTAGCCACCGGAACCCGTATCTCTAAAAAAGTCTATTGTGATAATGAACGTCCTGAGATTCAGGGGTACTGGGGAGCAATCGACTTTTTAGATAAAGTCAATCTCCAAGTCAAATACGACATCATGGTACCGGAAGCCGATCAAAAACGTCATATGCTGCCGGCTAATTTTGTTGATTTAACCGGCAAAACATTGGTGTGCGTCGGGGGCGGATTCACCTCTATGGACGTTGTCCGATGTGCGATTCGTGCGAATGCAAAAAAAGTGGTTATGTTGTACCGTCGTGACGAAGCAACGATCATCAAAAATACGACGTATGAAGAGTATCACGAAGCGGTCGAAGAGGGTGTTGAATTTATATTCCACTCTGCGGTTGCAAAAATGAATGATGAGAACGATGTTCTAAAATCATTGATTATCGATCGTTATGAATTGGTTCCGGATCCGAACGGAGGACGTCCTCAGTTGGAAAAAATCGAAGGAGCTTCGTTTGAGATGGAGTGTGATTATCTCATTCCTGCCGTTTCGCAAAGTGCCGATTTGAAGCTGATTCCTGAAGAGTGGGAAATTGAACGTACCTCATGGGCAACGATCAAAACAAACGGGAAAGATTACATGACTTCCCGCAAAGGGATTTTTGCGGCGGGTGACTGCGAATACGGACCGATGACAATCGTTAATGCGGTCGGTCAGGCGAAGCGTGCGGCATCGGTCATGTCTCGTTACGTACAAACCGGCGAAATCACATTGACGGATGATGAGATTATGGAAGATCATCTCCGTAAACTCAAAGTTTACGATAAAAAAGAGAAAATCCAAGGTTGGCTTCCGGGCTTGCCGCGTCAGCACAGTGAAGTTCTGACAGTTGAGGAGCGGCGCGACAATAACCGTGAAGTCAAATACGGATTTACTCAGGAAGAAGCATTAGCTGAAGCAGAGCGCTGCATGCGCTGTTATTACATCGCGATGGTCGCACATTAAGGGGGGGGATGGATGATTAACTTTACAATTAACAATCAACCCGTAACGGCGCTTAAAGGAGAAACGATTCTCCAGGCAGCACGCAAAGCGGGCTTTTACATTCCGACAATGTGTTATCTTGAAAAAACGACTCCATGTGCATCATGTCGTTTATGTGTGGTAGAGACCGATAAAACAGACGGCTTCATCCTCAGTTGTCAAACTCCTCCGACGGAAGGATTGGCGGTAACGATTGATTCGGATCGTCTCCAAGTTGAGAGAACCAATATCATGCGTCTGTATGATGTCAATCATCCGTTAGAATGTGGTGTATGCGACAAATCAGGCGCGTGTGATCTTCAAAACAAAACGTTGGAGTTCGGAGTTTCTGCACAACATTTCAGTGCAAAAGATCAGCATCGTGCGATTGAACACTGGGGGATGATCAATTACGATCCCGCTTTGTGTATTTTGTGTGAAAAATGTGTCCATGTCTGTAATGAGATTATCGGTGATGATGCGATTACGCTCCAATTCGGCGGATACAAATCGGCTGTTATCCCGAAAAACAGTGAGGCACTTGATTGTACGTTCTGCGGTGAGTGTATCGCAGTATGTCCGGTCGGTGCGTTGGTGAGTTCTGATTTTCAGTACACGGCAAATGCGTGGGAACTAAGTCAGATTCCTGCAACCTGTGTCCATTGTTCGGCTGGATGCTCTCTAAATTATGAAGTGAAACATACGTCAACGACGAATGCAAACGATCGCATTTATCGCGTGACCAATAATTTTGAGCACATGACTCTATGCGGTGCCGGACGTTTCGGGTTTGATTTTGATCACCAAAGCGAAAAAAACGAAGCAGAGTTCGAAAAAGCCGTTGATGCGATCCGCAATGCCTCCGCTATCCGTTTTAGTTCATTGATTACGAATGAAGAAGCGATGATTCTTCAGCAGCTCAAAAAAATGTTAGGGATCAAACTCTACAACGAAGAGGCTCGTGCGTATCAAAATTTTATGGCAGCATACGCGTCTGTTTGCGGAAAAATGGGATTCGGCGGAAGTCTGGATGCGATCAAACAAAGTGACGGGATCATTGTCGTCGGTGGACGTATCACAACTGATAATCCGGTCGTTCGCTATTCAATGACAAGTGCGGCACGTCATAACGGGGCGAAAGTCGTTTACATGCACCCGATTGAAGATACGTTGCTTCAAAACGTTGTGACACAATTTGTCAAATACGAAGTAGGAACGGAAGAGGGTGTAATCGCGATGTTGGCGTCTACACTTCTTCGTGATGCCGATATCGATGAAGAGGCGCGTAACTTTTTCGCGGATCTTGATGAGGGCTATCTGTGTGCAGAGAGCAATGTCGGGGATGAAGAATTCAGCCGGATTGCTAAATCGTTGAGCAGAGCAAAACGAAAAACGCTGATCATCGGAAGCGATGTGTTAACCCACAAACGTGCTGCAAACATAGCTCGTTTATGTGCAATGATCGAAACGTATACTGAGTTCTCTGTTGTTGTCGTCGCTCCGAGCGTCAATACAATCGGTGTTTCATTGATTTGTGATCTCGATGTCGATAACGGCGGTGAGCGTGTTGTGGGTTATAATGCAGAAGGCGAGTATACGATGGGCTCCATCGGTGATGCAATGCTGAAACTCCCTTCTCTAAACTCACAAGAAGGGACGTTTGTAAGTATCAATCACCAAGTGCTTCCGACAAACGTCGCAGTAGCCTTTAGCGGGTATACGTTAAATGATCTTGTGAATGCATTAGGGTTGAAAGCGGTAAACACCATTGATTATACAGCTCAACTTCCGGTCTCAAAAGGATTTAACGGATCGTCTTTCGATGAATTAGGAAATTTTTACGGTGCACTCGGAGAAGATAACCGCGGTTATATTTTAGAAAATATAGATGTTGAAATCAGCGGTTCTTTGGAAGAGATTGAAGATTTACCGGAGTTTAACGGCACCGTTGTTTACCGATGTAATCCGGTTAATCAGTTTAACGCGTACACCGCGCGTACATCACAGCTCGAAAAAGAGGCAGCTTTATGCGGTTCAGCCCAATTTGCGGCTGCTGCAAAAATCGCTGATGGTGATAAAATTCAAATTGTATTTGCAGGTGAGATGCAAGAGAGAATTTTCAAATTGGATGCATCACTGAAGGGTACCATAGCATTGGTACCGGCATACGATATCGCATACGGTGCGATGAATGAAAAATATCGTTTTGAAAAGGTGAAAATTATGAGGATGGGGAATGAATCATGAATGAAATCACGATTACCATAGACGGCCGCACTGTCCAGACGCAAGAGGGTGAATATATTCTTAATGCGGCGCGTGCTAATGGGATTTTTATTCCGGCGATTTGTTATTTAACACGATGTTCACCGACATTGGCGTGTCGTATTTGTTTGGTTGAAGCGGACGGTAAACAGGTTTATGCGTGTAATGCCAAAGCGAAGCAAGGGATGGAAATTACGACAACCACTCCGAATATCGAATCTGAACGCCGCGCAATAATGGAAGTTTATGATGTCAATCATCCGCTTGAGTGCGGTGTATGCGATCAATCAGGTGAATGTGAGTTGCAGAACTATACCCTTGAGATGGGTGTAGATGAACAAACCTATGCGATCAAAGATACCCATAAGCCGGCCCAAGATTGGGGATTGATCCATTATGACCCTGCATTGTGTATTATGTGTGAGCGTTGTATTACCGTTTGTAAAGATATGATCGGTGATGCGGCACTCTCTACCGTTGCACGGGGCTCAGATCCAATCGAAGCGGCATTCAAAGAATCAATGCCGAAAGATGCGTATGCGATGTGGAATAAGCTCAATAAATCGCTTATTTCTCCGAATGCAGGTGACACATTGGATTGTACAAATTGCGGAGAGTGTACATCGGTATGTCCGGTCGGTGCACTGGTAAGCAGTGATTACCAATACACATCCAATGCATGGGAACATAAACAAATCCCGGCAACGTGTGCGCATTGTTCGGCAGGATGCCAGCTTAGCTACGATATCAAGCACACCTCTGTCGAAAATCCTGAACACAAAATCTACCGTGTTAAAAACGAGTGGAATTATGTATCACTTTGCGGTGCAGGACGTTACGGATACGATTTTGAAAATAAAAATGTGACAAAAGATCCTGCGGCTTTTGAAGCGGCGATTGCAGCATTCAAACAAGCGGATACGATTGCATTTACATCAACTATTACGAACGAAGAGGCATTGATCCTTCAACGTCTTAAAGAAAAATTCGGATACCGTCTGATTAATGAAGAAGCGCGTGCGTTTAAGTCGTTCCTTAATGCGTACAGTGCCCTAAGCGGTACGTCTCTTTACGGTGGCGATTTGGGTGAAGTCCATGCATCCGATTTTGTCGTCTCAATCGGGAGCGCTCTTAAAACCGACAATCCGAATGCCCGTTTTGCGATGAACAATGCACTGTCGATGAATAAAGGTGCAGGTCTTTATTTCCATCCGATCAATGATCCGGTCATTGCCGGTATGTCAAAAAGTGTAACGCAGTTCAATCATGCACCGATGATGGAAGAAGCAGCACTTTATTTGATCCTTGATCTTTTCGGTGACAAAGCGGCAATGCCTTCTTCCGTGAGCGAATATTTGGCAGGTTTTCATTCGACTAAGACCGTAACGGTTGAAGAGACGGTTGATGAAAAAGTGACCGAAACCGTTGTCAAAAAAGTTCTCAACGAAGAGACCGGTGTGGAAGAAGAGGTAAGCGAAGAGGTTACCAAAACCGTGAAGAAAAAAGTTTCAAAAGAGGTGGAAGTAGATGAAAACGCTCTTTTCGCCCTTTTGAATGCTCCGGCAGGATTTAGCGATACTTTGACTAAATATATGGCGAAAAAAGAGCGTTTTTCATTGATGGTCGGACCGGATTTATACACACACCCTAATGCGGCAAATTGTGCCCGTTTGGTCGCTTTGATCGAAAAATATACGCAGTTCAGCGTTACGATGATCCCAAATCTCTCCAATACCCTCGGTGTTGCCATGATTTGTGATCTCGATTCTGAGCGCGGAAGTTATACGATCGGATATAACACGGCAGGAAACTTCACACTCAGTGCTCTCGGCGGCGGTGATTTGGATATGCCAGCGCTGAATCAGCAAGAGGGGACGTTGACCAATATCGATAAACGGGTAAATCCGACGAATGCGGCACTTGCGTTTGGCGGATATGTCCTCAACGATATTGCAAATGCGTTAGGTCTAAGCTCTAAATATACGGTTGACTATACTGCTCAGCTTCCGGTTGATGCAGGATTTAAAGCAACCTGTTTTGACGCACTTCCGAACCACTACACCAACTCAGGTGAAGAGGTTCGGGGTTACCGTTTGGATATCAAAACGGTCACTGTCAGCACA
Source organism: Sulfuricurvum sp. (assembly GCF_028681615.1). Taxonomy (NCBI): domain Bacteria; kingdom Pseudomonadati; phylum Campylobacterota; class Epsilonproteobacteria; order Campylobacterales; family Sulfurimonadaceae; genus Sulfuricurvum; species Sulfuricurvum sp. The sequence goes on along the minus strand of NZ_JAQUHV010000001.1, from coordinate 380,812 downwards.
GATGAAAGCGTAACGGCATTTGATGCAAATAAAGCAATCAACGAACGTGTTGTGTATTTGGCGAATCCGGTTCTGCAATTTTCACCGTTTACGGCAGCTTCGCATCAACTACAAGAAAATGGAGGTCTTTATGTCTCTAAAACGTTCATGGAATCGAACGGTTGGAATGAAGGGGATCGCGTGAATGTGAAAACGGCACGCGGCGAGCTAAGTCTCAACGTTATAGCCGACGGTAAAATCGAAGGGGATATTACCTATCTCCCGACATTTGATACCGGTATCAATTCTGAAGCACTGTTTGACGGTTACCGTTTTGCGTGCGTATCAATTCAAAAGGTGTAAGCATGGATGTAGCATTTATCATTGAAACGATTGCTAAAATCGTTGTTATCTTGTTAATCTTTTCAGCGCTCGCGGGTCTTGGGACCTATTTTGAGCGTAAAGTGCTGGCGTTTATGCAACGTCGTTTGGGGCCGATGCATGTCGGGCCGTTCGGTTTGCTTCAAGTCGCAGCGGACGGGATTAAACTCTTTACAAAAGAGGATATTATCCCGCAAAACGTCGTAAAACCGATTTTTAAAATCGCTCCGGTCATTACGGCTGCGACGGCGTTTATGGCTTCTGCAGCTATTCCGTTCTGGCCACAATTTACCGTAATGGGCTATACCGTTCATCCGATCGTCGCGGACATCAATGTCGGTATCCTTTATGTGCTCGGGGTTATGGCGATCGGACTGTACGGACCGCTCCTTGGAGGGATGGCATCGGCAAACAAATGGTCATTGATCTCTGCGGCACGTAGTGCGGCTATCTTCATTTCATATGAAGTTATCACGGGTCTTTCATTGTTGGCACCGCTCATGATGGTAGGTTCATTGTCATTGGTTGATATCAACAATTACCAAGTAGGCGGAATCACCCACTGGATCGTTTGGTCACAGCCGGTTGCATTTGTCCTTTTCTGGATTGCGGCATTTGCGGAAACAGGGCGTACCCCTTTCCACCTTGTAGCAAACGACCATGAAATTATTGACGGTTTCGGAACCGAGTATTCAGGTATGCGATGGGGTCTCTTCTTTATCGGAGAGTACGCAAATATGTTCTTTATCTCGTTCGTGATCGCTATTGTATTCTTGGGCGGTTTTGGTGACGGCACTTTTGCAGGAGCATTCCAATTGATCCTCAAAGTAGCGTTTTTCTTTTTCTTTTTCCTTTGGACACGTGCCGCATGGCCGGATGTCCGACCTGACCAGTTGATGTGGTTGTGTTGGAAAGTTTTAATGCCGATTGCGGTGCTCAACGTGGTTGTCACCGGCATCGTGATGATGTTCTAAGGAGGTTGTGCGATGCATCATGAAGAAGTATTTACAGACCGAAATGTAAGTGAACACAGCGCTTATTATTACGTCGATATCGAAAACTATCCGGTTACCGGATGGGATAAATTTAAGCAGGTTGTCAAACGTGCCGTAAAAGGCGAATTGTTTGTCGGCTTATGGGTTGTTATGCGCGAGATGATCAAATTTGATATCCACACTGTCCAATACCCGAAAGAAAAACTTCCGATCGGGCCGCGTTACCGTGCAGTCCATAAACTGCTCCGTTTGTGGGAGTCGGGATATGAGCGCTGTATCGGATGCGGATTGTGTGAAAAAATCTGTATCTCCGACTGTATCCGTATGGATACTCGCATCGACGAGAACAGCCGTAAAGAAGTAACGGAATACAGCATCAACCTCGGACGCTGTATCTTCTGCGGATATTGTGCGGAAGTATGTCCGGAATTGGCAATTGTTCATGGCGGACGTTATGAAAATGCCTCTGAACAACGTGCCCATTTCGTCATCAAAGACGATATGCTCACCCCGCTTGATCTACTAAAAGCAGGCGATCAATCTGAGTACCCGGGCTTCGGTGCCATCATCCCAGGAAGCGACGCGTCGGTCAAAAAGACCCCGCTTGCCTATTAAGGAGTCAAAGTATGTTTGAAGCAATCGCTTTTTATCTGTTTGCGGTCCTCACTATCGTGATGTTTACTATCACGGTTATGACCAGCCAAGCACTGTACGCCATTACCGCAATGGCAGCGGGGATGATTTTCATCTCTGCATTTTTCTTTATTCTGGGTGCCGACTTTTTGGGAGCTATCCAGATTATCGTTTATACCGGAGCGGTCATGGCACTTTATGCGTTTGGTATGATGTTTTTCGACACGACTCGTAATGTCGTTGAAAAGAAAGTCAACCCGCAAATCGTTTTTGTTCTAGGTGTATTGGCAGCTGCAATGGTTGTGGCTATTTTTGTTGCACCGATCATCTCTGATAACATTCAAGCGCTTTATCCGATTGATTCAGCTGTCGGTAACTCACAAGCGGTGGGCATGGTTCTCTTTACCAAATATCTTGTCCCTTTCGAGCTGGCTGCAGTTATGCTTCTCGTTGCGATGATCGGCGGGATCATTATGGCAGGTAAGAAAATGGATAAATCGTTGACATTGATGGCGGAAGAAGAGATCGGCATGATGGACGACAGCTATCGAGCAGAAGAAGGGGGACACTGATGGAAATTACACTCACCCATTATCTTGTATTGTCAAGCATTTTGTTTACAATCGGATTGATCGGTATTATGCGACGTAAAAATCTTTTAATGCTCTTTTTTGCAACAGAAATTTTACTCAATGCTACCAATATCGGATTTGCAGCAATTTCGCATTATTTGGGAGATTTAAGCGGTCAAATGTTTGCATTCTTTATTATTGCTATTGCGGCTTCTGAGGTCGCAATCGGGTTAGGATTGCTTATCGTTTGGTATAAACGTACCGGTAAAATCGACCTAGATCAAATGAATTCAATGCGAGGATAGTCTATGGAACTTTATTTATATATTGCACTCTTCGCGCCGTTGGTAGGGTCATTATTTTCAGCGCTGTTCGGTATGTCACCTAAAACGAATGTGACAGGTTATATCGCTTCCGGATTGCTGTTCACCTCTTTTTTGAGCAGTCTTGTATTGCTCAATTATGTCATGGGCGGGCATACGGTACACGTTGAACTAATGACATGGATGGCGACGGGTGACCTTTACATTCCGTTTGGTTTCGTTGTTGATCAAGTGAGTGTAGTGATGATGATGGTTGTAACGATCGTTTCAACCGTTGTTCACGTGTACTCAGTAGGTTACATGGATCACGACAAAGGATTCAACCGTTTCTTCTCATGGCTTTCTGCATTCGTTTTCTCGATGATGGTTTTGGTTATGAGCGACAACTTTGCCGGACTTTTCATTGGTTGGGAAGGGGTCGGTCTTTGTTCGTGGGGACTCATCGGATTCTGGTATCACAAAGAATCGGCGACTTGGGCAGCTAACGAAGCGTTCATTATGAACCGTATAGCCGACCTTGGGATGTTGATCGGTATTTTCATGGTGTACTGGAATGTCGGTTCTCTCCAATACGATGTTGTGTTTGCAGAAATCGGAAATCTTCCGGTAGTTATTACAACATGGATCGGAATTTTCCTCTTTATCGGTGCAATGGGTAAATCGGCACAGTTTCCGCTACATACATGGCTTGCCGATGCGATGGAAGGTCCTACTCCGGTTTCGGCACTGATTCACGCTGCGACCATGGTTACCGCCGGTGTATATTTGGTCGTTCGTGCCAATCCGATTTATGATTTGATTCCGAATGTCGGAATCTTCATCGCAAGTCTCGGAGCGTTTGTTGCTCTTTTTGCGGCATCTATGGCACTCGTTAACCGTGATATGAAACGGATTATTGCGTATTCAACCCTTTCACAACTCGGATACATGTTCGTAGCTGCAGGTTTGGGTGCCTATTGGGTAGCATTGTTCCATCTAATGGCACACGCATTCTTCAAAGCATTGTTGTTCCTCGGAGCCGGTAACGTTATGCACGCTATGCACGATGAACTCGATCCGTTTAAAATGGGGGGCTTGCGCAAAGTGATGAAAGGGACATTTATTATGATGACCCTCGCTTCCGTTGCACTTGCAGGTATCTACCCGTTTGCCGGGTTCTTCTCTAAAGATTTAATCTTGGAAGTCGGATTTGTAGAACACCATTATGTTATTTATACCGTATTGTTGTTGACCGCAGGATTGACTGCGTTTTATTCGTTCCGTCTTGTCGCATTGATCTTCCACGGTGAAGAGCGCTACAAACTTTTCGGTATTCACCCGCATGAAGCCTATAAATTTATGTTGGTTGCTATGAGTCCGTTGCTGGTATTGGCAATCATTGCCGGTTCATTTAAAATGACCTACTATCAATTGGTAACGAATCTGCTTCCGACAACGGTGTATCATGTACATAATGAAGTGACTTTCTGGATTATGACGATCGGAACTCAATTGTTTGTTATTTCAGCCATTTTGTTTGCGTACAAAAAATACAGCAACTGGAGCAGTGTTCCGGATGGTACTTCTAAAATGGAAAACAGTTTCGGATACAAATTACTCTGGAATCAATATTACATTCCGAAATTTTACGAGGAAGTTTTTTCCAAACCGTATTTGGAACTTTCCAAGATCGCGTGGAAACAGATTGATCTTAAAATTGTTGATGCGACCGTAGATATGATTGCAAATGCAATCTATAAAACGGGTGAAAATACACGTGATATTCAAAACGGAAATCTCTCTACGATGCTTCGTTGGATGGTTTTCGGTTTGGTTGTTTTATTAGCACTTGCCGTTGCGTTTACCATCGGGTACAACGCGGTCAGCGCTTAAGGAGTAATGATGATAGATCATATTTTAACACTTTTAATTTTCTTCCCTGCATTGGCTGCAATGCTCGGATTTGTCGTCACTAAAGACAGTATGAGAGCCTACGGTATAGCCGTTGCTTTCATCGAATTTGTCCTCTCTTTGTGGCTATGGTATGCGTACGATCCGATGGTTTCGGGTATGCAATTTATGGAGTCAATGCCTCTCATTCCGGCATTTGGTATTAATTATCTTCTTGGTGTGGACGGTATTTCACTCTTTATTATTATCCTTTCAACGTTTTTCACGTTGATCGGTATTGCATCGTTGACTGAAAAGCGTCACATTAAAAACTTGATTATTACCTTGTTATTCCTTGAAATGACAATGGTAGGTGTATTTGCCGCTTTGGATGCGATTGTGTTTTACGTGTTTTGGGAGCTCTCTTTGGTTCCTATGCTTTACATTATCGGTGCGTGGGGCGGACCGTTGCGTATATATGCATCCATCAAGTTTTTCCTTTACACATTTACCGGATCATTGATTATGTTGGTCGGTATGCTTTTTATGGCATATTTTTACAATCAAGCAACCGGAATGTGGAGCTTCTCGATCCTTGAATGGTATCGCCTGATTTTGCCGGAGAATTTCCAGCTTTGGTTATTTGCGGCATTTTTTATCGGCTTTGCGATCAAAGTACCGATGTTTCCGTTCCACACTTGGCTGCCGTATGCACACGGACAGGCTCCAACTATTGGTTCGGTTATTTTGGCAGCGATTTTGCTTAAAATGGGAACGTATGCATTTGTCCGTTTTTCTTTGCCGATGTTCCCGGATGCATCCGTCTATTTCATGTTTCCGATTGCGATCATCGCCATTATTATGATCATCTATACGGCGATGGTAGCCTATGCCCAAGAGGATATTAAACAAGTTGTTGCTTACAGCTCGATTTCTCATATGGGGGTTATTATCCTCGGTACGTTTGCGTTGAATGTAGAAGGGGTGAGCGGATCGGTATTCTTGATGCTGGCTCACGGGGTTGTATCAGGAGCACTGTTCCTTTTGGTCGGGGTTATTTATGACCGACGTCATACGAAACTGATGTCAGAATTCGGCGGATTGGCTTCAGTCATGCCACGCTATGCAACCATCTTCGGTATTATGATGATGGCTTCCGTGGGCTTGCCTCTTACGATCAATTTCGTCGGAGAGTTTTTGAGTTTGCTTGGGTTCTACAAACAATCTCATATGATTACATTAACTGCAGGTACCGCAATTATCGTCGGAGCGATTTATATGCTTTCTGCATATAAAAAAGCTTTCTTTGGCCCTGTTACCAATGATGAAAACCGAAATTTAAAAGATGTAAACAGAACTGAGCTTCTTGGACTTGTCCCTTTGGTTATCGTAGCAATCTGGCTGGGTGTATATCCAAAACCGGTTTTAGGACCGATCAATAACAGCGTTGAGTCGATTATACAGCTCATGCATGACAAAGCTCAAAGTCCTGAGGCAAAAGAGCGTATCCCTAACCTTTCAGATTCGAGTAAGATCATTTCATTGCAGGAGGCGCACTAATGTTAGAGCCGATTCATGTTTCGCTTGCGTCGCTTAATTTAGCGACGTTAGCTCCGATGCTCATTGCGATTGTCGGTGCGCTGGTTATTTTAGTGATCGATATGGCTAAAGGAGGACTGCATAAATCGTTGTATGTCATGCTCAGCCTTTTATTTTTACTATTAGATTTAGGTTCATTGGTTGATTTTGCTGGGTTGTTTCTTAAAAACGGAACCATATTAGGTTTCTTTGATGTTATGCTTATGGATGGTCTTGCAATCTTGGCACAGATCATTATCGTAGTGGGTTCAATGCTCTTTATCCCATTGGCGTTGACCTCAAAACGGTTCCATGAATACAACTATCCGGAATATTTTGCCCTCTTTTTATTCATGATTGCGGGCTTCCAGTTTATGGTTGCAACCGACAATTTAATCTTGATTTTTATCGGATTGGAAACGGCGTCATTAGCCCTTTATACCCTTATTGCATTGCATAACCGTACAAAATCATTTGAAGCGGCAGTGAAATATTTTACGATGGGTGCATTGGCCGCAGGCTTTTTCGCTTTCGGTTCGATGATTTTCTATGCGATCAGCGGTTCTGTTGAAATCAATCAGATTGCAACGGTATTGGCAGAAGATCACTACAGTAATATAGGCTATCTTTTGATCGCTGTTACCTTTATGATCGGAGCGATCGGATTTAAAATATCGATGGTACCGTTCCATACGTGGACACCTGATGTTTATGAGGGTTCATCTGCAGCACTTGCGGGTTATATGTCAATCGTCCCTAAAATCGCAGGTTTTGTAGTTGCAATGCGCTTGTTTGAATTTTTGGTTCACAGCGGAGTTGCATGGCTTCAAGTCATTCTCTATATTGGAGTCGTTGTTACAATGACGGCAGCAAATATATGGGCGTTGGTTCAAAGTGATGTCAAACGTATGCTGGCGTACAGTTCGATCAGTCATGCAGGTTTTGTTATGGCGGCAATTTTGATCGGCACGACCCAAGCCAATACCGGATTGTTTTTGTATTGGGCACTCTTTAGCTTTACCAACCTCGGAGCCTTTACCATGCTTTGGGTGAATCGACAGAAAAATCTTCTTCCGGGGCAAAGTTCGGATCATCCGTATGAGAAATTCTCAGGTATGGTAAAAACCATGCCGATGGGTGCGGTGATGATGGGTCTGTTTATGCTTTCACTCGCCGGAATTCCTCCGTTTGGTTTATTCTGGGGTAAATTGTATATGATCGGCTCTGCCGTCTCTGCAGGGTACACAGGACTGGCTCTCATTATGGCATTGAACTCGGCGATAGCAGGGTATTATTATTTGAAACTTATCGTATTTATGTTTATGAAAGAACCGCAGATCGGATATGAGAAGATGTATTTTATGAATGCCTCTCTTTCTCTAAAAACCATTATCGGTATTGCTGTAGTCGGAACAATATTCGCCGTATTTGCGGTCAATCCTTTGTTGAAAGTTATTACTCTATTCGTGTATAATAGCGGCTATTAATCCTCACTATGAGGAAAAAAAGGGGAAGGATTGAGACACTGGATTGCTCTATGCCTTTGTTTCCCCTTATTTGCCATGGATCTCTCCATTCAAACCGGAAAAGAAGAGGGAGAAAAGTTTAGTATCCTCCACCTTCAAAACGCTTACCCATTCGCGTGTAACGCAATAAATAATGAGTTTGGCGAAACACGCCGAATCGATTGTCGTATACCTCAAGCGACAAAGCAGACCTTGTCTCCAATAAACAACGCTCACTTTAGTATCACAGGTATTTCTTCACCTCAGGGATATACCATCACTATCCTTCCCAAAGCAAAAATGAAATTGATTCCTCTTGCATTTGATCTTTCAAAAGAGACCGAAACGTTTCAAGGAAGCATTCGAAAAGCAAAGCACTGGAGTGTGGTCGGATATACATACTCTCTTCCGTTGATTACAATGAATCAAACGCCGGAGTCGGGAATTAACTTTCCGATAAATATTAAAAAAGATATCAGACCTATTGTAGGAGGGCTTGATCTCAAAGGCAATCCGATAAAAATTGCACGGGTACAAGACGTCACTGATTATATGGAGATGAAAAAAGCATATGAGGCAAAGAGGTACGATAAAGTGCTCGATCTCAGTACGAATGCTCTTAAGAACTATCCGAAGACTGTATTTAAAAATGAATTACTTCTCTATCAAATTCGTGCGTTGCATCACGAAGAAAATTCTGAAAAACTCATTGAAATCGCTAAGCAGTTTTTGCGAGACTACTCCTCGGATCCAAGTGTTGCAGAGGTCTTGGCCTATATCGCCGATGCATATGGAAAAATTGGTCAGAGTGTCGATGCGGATTACTTTTTCGACCGTTTGTTTGATGAACAGGCGGACAGTCCGTTTGCATCATTAGGGATGCTTTATAAAGCTGAACAGTTGGAAGGTTCAGGAGAGATTAAAAATGCGATTCAGCTGTATCAAAAAGCTCTTGAAGCCAGTAAAGATGTGCCTGTTGCTTCTGAAGCCGCTTTCAAACTGGCCCAAATCGAACTGAATAATGGAAATACAAAAAAAGCGGCACAATATGTTGACAAAATTGCATTGGCGAATCCGAATTATTTCAAAGAAGTTCGAGACAATGCCATGGCCATGGCACAGACATTCTTTGAAAAGAATGATCCTAAAACGTCAGCACGCATTAGCGAATCTCTTTTAAATGCAACCGATAAAAAGTCTCCTGAGTATGAGGTGATCCTAAAAGCCCTTGGAGTTGAATTGGCAAAAGCCGATAAGAAGTCGGAAGCATTAAAACGGTTTAATGAGTATTTGGAGAATTATAAATACGGTCAGTTTGTAGAAGAAGTACGTCGGGCAAAAGACAGTTTATTTTTTGATGAGGGTGATAAAAATTCGACAAAAGAAATCAAAAAATACGATGAGTTGATAGAGCGCTACGGGAATGACAGTGTCGGTAAAAAAGCCCTTTACAAAAAAGCACAGCTTCTCTTTAAAGAACAAAAATATCAAGCGATTTTGGATATTGAAAGTGATTTGTACCGCTTGGAATCTACCGAATATCCGGAAACAAACAGCATGATCTCAAAAAGTGCCATCGGTTTGGAAAAAGCACGTCTCAAAGAGGGGAAATGCACGGAAGCGATGACACTGCAAAAAATGTATAAAATTCGGCTACTCCCTGAATGGGATGAATATGTATTTAATTGCGAACTTAAAACAACCCAATACGCCGCTGCAAAAAAAATAGCCCAAAGCCACCTCAAATCAAAATCGATTGCCGAACGGCAGATTTGGCTTTCACGTATGGTGAAAACCCAGTTTGGACTCGGTGAATATAAAGAGGCGATTAAAGGGGGAGAAGAACTTATTACCCTATTGGGTGTTGAGAAAAATCCCCCTTTGAATGACATCTATCGAACCATGTTTGATGCAGCCCAACGAGTGGGTGATGATGAAGGGATGATTCGTCATATAAAATCGGTTGAAAGTGCCTATCCAAATGATTTTAAAGATATCGAGCGATATACACAAATGGTCAGTTTGGGACTTAAACGTAAAGACGAAGGGATGGTTCAAACGTATGGGCGTAAGGTAAGTGCTCTGCAGGATAGAACTAAAACCTATACCCAGAGTCCTTATATCGAGTTTACACTTGCCCAGTCCTATCAAAATTTAGGGAAAGACAGCGAGGCACTTTCGGTGCTTAAAACCTTAAACAAGCAAAAACTCGAAACAGAGAAACGTGCTCGACAACAATACCTTATCGGTGCGATCGAACAAAAATTAGGGCACAAACGCGAAGCCCGTGATGCCTTTAACGCAAGTATCAAAGCGGATAAAACCTCTGCATGGGGAAAACTGGCAAAAGATGCCTTGGGGTTATTGTAAGAGTATTTCCTCCGCATTGGTTCTTATCTTGTTTGCTTCTCCACTTCCACTTAGACTAAACTGATTAGCGTTAAAGGTTTGCTGTCGCTTGGCGAGTTGCGCTGTATGGGTTGTTATTGACTCGATCAGTTCATCTTTAGTAATTTTACCGTCTAAAAATTCCAGCGTTTCAAGTATACCGATCGCTTTCATGCTGTTGGGAATTCTTCCGTAAAGCCGTTCCAGCTCTGCTACTTCATCGATCAGTCCTGCTTGAACCATCTTGTGTGTTCGAAGGGCTATGCGTTCACGTAAAATTGCTCTGTCGATTTTGAGTTCGAATACGGGACATTCAGTAATGATTGGTTGAGGAGGATGAGCACGGAACCATTCAGAGGGTGGAGTGTTTGTTTCCAGATAGATTAAGAGCATCTTTTCGATCCGATAGGAGTCACTGGTAGCAATTTTCCCCATATAGAGAGGATCAATAGCTTTGAGCATCGTATGACACTCAGAAAGGTCGGTGAGCATACTGTTAGCGCGTGCAATCGTGTCAGGAGAATAGTTCGGAATATTTGAGAGACCCTCTATCATACTTTTTAGATAAAAGCTGCTTCCGCCTACGATGATGAGGTTTTTTTCGTCTTCTAATGCCTTGTCTCGAATACGGTTGTATTCGTCGATAAAGGTAATGACACTGGCATTCTCATAAGGGTATAAGAGATCGATACCGAAATGCTCAACAAGACTGAGCTCCTCGGAAGAGGGTTTAGCCGAAGCGATATTAATCTCTTTGTAAATACTGAGTGAATCGATCGATAATATAAGAGCATTATAGTTCAGTGCAAGCTCAAGAGCAAGATCACTTTTTCCGGAAGCAGTGGAACCGATAAGTGCTAATTGTTTCATATTCATATTATAACGCTATCGGAATAAAATCCCGATAGACTACATTAACACTGGGTTTACTTCAGCAGTAGGCTCATGAGCACATATGTGCTCATTGTTATGATGTAAAAGAGAAATTACGATAAAATAAATAGACTTCATTTATCAAAGGCTTTCTGTGCAGCGAATCGCGAAAAGATTACGAGATTTTAATGAACTGGTTATGTTTCAACATACCGTTTTCTCTTTACCTTTTATTTTTACTGCTATGATTGTTGCAGCCGGCGGATGGTTCGGATTTAAACTTTTGCTGTTAGGCGCTTTAGCGGCAATCAGTGCACGAAATGCGGCGATGGGTTTTAATCGCTACGTGGATCGCAAATTTGACAAACATAACCCTAGGACCGCAGGGCGGCCGAGTGTAGACGGACGATTGGACGGAGCATCCATCTTCATTTTTACGGCTGTCAATGCTGTCGTATTTATAGCAGTCGCTTATTTCATTAACGAGCTTGCGTTTTATTTGAGCGTACCGGTATTGGTTGTATTGCTCAGTTATTCGTATTTTAAACGGTTTAGTTCGATGGCACATATCGTATTGGGTATTTCGTTGGGAATGGCTCCCATTGCCGGTGCAATCGCCGTACTGGGCTATGTGCCGTTATGGTCTTTTTGGTTGAGTATCGGAGTAGTTTTCTGGGTTGCCGGATTTGATTTGCTCTACTCACTGCAGGATATGGACTTTGATCGGACCAATAATCTGCATTCGATCCCTTCCCGTTACGGAAGCAGCGCGACACTAAAAATATCGGCATCGTTTCATATCCTTAGTGTCCTTTTTTGGGCACTTTTTGTATTTGAAGCCGGTTTGGGATATCCTGCCATACTGGCAGTTGTATTTTCGGGGGCTATGCTCACCTATGAGCATTATTTGGTACGTAAGGATTTTACCCAGATCGATCGGGCATTCTTTACGGTAAACGGCTATTTGGGATTTGTATTTATCGGATTAATAATTTTAGATAAGGTGATAGTATGAGTGAAATAAGACTTGTAACCGCAACGATTGATTTGGTGTACGAAGAAGTAGGAACAGATAGCGAAAAATATGAGCTGGAGTTTAATGAGATCAGCGAAACGGATGAAGACTCTATCGGACAATGGGTAAAACACGCAAAAATTCGAGGTGAAACGAACGATAACGATGCGGTGATGCTCAATCTGTTGGTAGAGCTTTACCGCAAAATCGATAAAATCGAGTTGCTGCTGACTAAGGGATATCCTAAGCGTTTAGCGCTTGCAAAGGAAGCATTCATCGAGAGTATCGGTTTGGAACACTTCAAGCTCAGCACGGAAGGTTTTGAGCCGGGTAAACATTATTACGGCCGTGTCGAAATAGCAACATTCCCCAAACGTGAAATAGCTTTCTTTTTTGAAGCCATCGATTCGTCGTTGGCAAAAATTGAAAAAATGCACGTTCGGGACGAAAAAGAGTGGGGATATTATATGACAGCGTGCGAACGGGCTATGATCCGTCAGATGAAAGGGCTTGAATGAATCATACGATAGAGATTGCCCTAATCGCATTGGCGGTAATGGTTGTAGGGCTTATCTATTACGTTATTACAAAAGAGGGGGAAGTGACTTCTCAGATCCGTGCGGTTGCGAAAGCGGTTGAAGATTTGCACCGTGAACTGTTCATGCTGGATAAGCGGCTCAAGCAAGAGTTGGAAATTATCACGTCACTTCAAGAAAGTGTCCCCCGTGAACAACATTCGCTGCATGCAGAGCTGGGACGAGAGGTGAATGAAATATCGATACCTATTTTGGAGTCTCTCGGTCAAATTGAGGGGAGCTTTAGTGCGTATAAAGAAAAAACGGAAAATCGACTCCGTTATCTTGAAGAGCGAATTCGTAACCTTTCTCTCCCTACTTCAATCAGCGGTTTGGATGATGAGAAGGTGATCAGTCGCTACAATCAAGGGGTTGAAGTGGATGCTATCGCCAAAGAGCTTAGATTGTCAAAAGCGGAAGTAGAGTTTGTATTAAAGATCAATCAACTTCGCTAAAAGACCATTAATGCTTTTTTAAGCTTTTTGAGATATAATTTCGTTCTCTTTAAAAGATGCGTCCGTAGCTCAGCTGGATAGAGCACCGGTTTGCGGTACCGGCGGTCAGGGATTCGAATTCCTTCGGGCGCACCATCTTCTTTAGAAACCTCTTTCTTTTTCAGTTATAAATCATAAACAGTTTTCTTATAAAATCCCAGACAATCTTCCCCAAATAAGTCCAAAATATTCATGAAATGCTTTTTCGGAACATTCTAACCCTTCAGCAGATGGAAATTTCCAATAAGGTTCCCTTTTTTTAGCTTCAAAATCTGTTGGAGCCGGAATAACGCGGACTCCGGCTTTTTCAAAAAGGGTTTTTGCCCGTGGCATATGCGATGCTGAGGTGACTAAAATGACAGTTTCATTGCCTGAAATTGTCTTGTCGGCTATCGCCTCTTCAAATGTATCTCGGGGCGCATCAAGTAAAATGATATCAGATGGACTCACCCCCATTGCCATTGCCATTTTTCCATTTATTTGCGCTTCTGAAATCGGATCTTTTCCGGCATACCCGCTAAAAATCAATTTGCATTGTTTGGAAAGTTTATAGAGCCGGATCCCTTCAATGACGCGGACCAAACCGTTGATTTCAAGTTGGGAGGAGAGCGGAAATTTTGGATTAGAGACATGTCCGGAACCTAATACATGGATATAATGCACTGATGCAGGAGGAGTATTCATGGCTGGATAGCTTTGTTCTAAAGGGGAAAGTAATTGGGAACTAAATGGGTAATAACTAAGTAGGCTGATCCAAAGAAAGGCAAAAATGGCTGTTGCTATTGCCGATTTATGCGATTTCTTAAACCAAAAAAGGAGACTGATTGCACTCAGTATAAAAAAAATACCGAAAGGGGTAAAAAAACTAGAGATAAGTTTTTTTAGAACAAACACGTTTTATTTATTCTTTCGGGCTGCAATCTCACCTAAAAAGCTTTCCAAATCGTATTTGACCCGGTATTGAGGGGTAAGGATATGGATTAGGATATCGCCTAAATCGATAGCTACCCAGTCTCCGCTTTCATCGACATACAAAAATTGCTCTTCAGGTTTGAGCCCTTTTTTGAGATGGTCGAGTAAGGCAAGAGTATGGCGCTCCCCTAACGATGTGGCAAGGATAACGTAGTCAGCGAAATAATCGCCTCCGTGGAGGTCAAAAACCTCGATTGCTTCGGCCTTATTTTGGTCGAGGATAGCGCTTATTTTTTCAATTCTCGGATTCATTGAGTTCCTTATAGTAAGTGATAATGTCATTTTCGATGTTCGGTTCAAGCCCTAGAGAGCTGAAGGATGAACGAAAATCGGTTGAACTGATTTCCTCCTTGACATTGAGGGAAATCATATTTTTCGGAATAGGGATATTGCCCCGTGAAGCTACAACCCAGTGTACCATACGGTTTAATTCCTCAAATCGATGCCATTCATGAAGCTTCTCTAGATTGTCTGCCCCGATAATAAGGTAGATTTCATCGTATAAAGTCGCATAATGTTTGACCGTTTCGATTGTCGGGACGCTGCGATTTTGTTGAATCTCAAAATCGCTGATTTCGACATTCGGATAAGCAGCAAAAATACTTTTTAGCCATTTATACCGTACGGCGCTGCTCGCGCGTACTGTAGCTTTAAATGGATTTCGTGATGCTGGGACGATTACCAACCGATTTACAGGCAGAATCTTCAACGCTTCATTAACGATACGGACGTGTCCGGCATGCGGCGGATCAAAACTTCCGCCATAGAGAGCAAGCTTCATAAGCCTTAACTTCTTTTAATCGTAATTATAACCGATTTTTGGTAAAATCCCCCCTATTTAGTTTTAGGAAAAAGGTGATGGCATTGAAGATTGCTATTAACGGTTTCGGTCGTATCGGTCGCTGTGTTACCCGTATCATCGCTTCACGCGAAGATATTGAGCTCGTAGCGATTAACGATATGGCTTCAATCGATATGATACTTTATCTCCTCCAAAACGATTCGGTTCATGGATCCTTTGGAACGGATGTGGCAATGGTAGAGGATGAGTATCTACAAATCGGGCGAAATAAAGTCCGAATATTGTGTGAAAAAAACCCTGAAAATCTCGATTTCGGCGCACTGGGTGCTGATGTTGTTTTGGAATGCAGCGGTCTGTTTTTGACGGAAGCTTTAACACGTCACCATTTGGATAAAGGGGTCAAAAAAGTTATTCTCTCCGCCCCTACGCAAGACAGTACTATCCCGACGTTTGTATTGGGTGTTAATGAACACCTTTACGCAGGCGAACGTATTATTTCTAATGCTTCGTGTACGACCAATTGTCTGGGACCGATTGCAAAAATTATTGATGAAACGTATGAGATTGAAAAAGGGCTTATGACCACGATTCATGCGTACACCAACGGTCAAGCGATTATCGACTCGGCACACGGAAGCGATAAACGTCGTTCCCGAGCAGCAGCACTCAATATGATTCCGACGACGACAGGTGCCGCTAAAGCCCTAAGTCTTGTCTTGCCGAATCTGGAAGGGAAACTTCACGGACAAAGTGTCCGTGTCCCGACTCCGGATGTGTCGATGGTCGATCTAAATGTTGTGGTGAAAAAGCGGACGAGTAAAGAAGAAGTCAGTGCTCTTTTTAAATCGTACGCCCATCATCAGATGCAAGGGATTTTAGAGGTAGATGAACGTTATCGTGTCTCGCAGGATTTCGTAGGTTCGAGTTTCAGTGCTACAGTAGCAGATGACCTGATACAGGTAATCGACGGAAATTTAATTAAAATCATGGCGTGGTATGATAACGAATGGGGCTATTCAAACCGTCTCATTGAAATGGCATTGTTTATTAATAAACAATAAAATATAATATATTTAATTTTTAATCTTACAGTAAGAAGGAAAAAAATGCAGTTACTCGGTATTAAAGAGTGCGACATCCACGGCAAAAAAGTATTTATTCGATGTGATTTTAATGTCCCTACGGATGATTACGGCAATATTACCGATGATCGCCGCATCCGTTCGGCTCTCGCAACTATCAGTTATTGTTTGGATCAAGGATGTGCAATCATTCTTGCGTCACATTTTGGGCGACCGAAAGGGGAGATAGACGAGAAATATTCTCTCTCTCCTGTTGCCAGACGGCTGCATCAACTTCTTAAAATCGATGTAAAAATGGCTACGGATGTTGTTGGAGAAAGTGCCATGAAACTTTCCTCTGAACTTAAATGCGGAGAAGTGATGTTGTTGGAAAATCTTCGCTTTGAAAAAGGTGAAACAAAAAATGATCCTGAACTGAGCCGTGCATTGGCGTCAATGGCAGAGATCTATATTAATGATGCTTTTGGTGTGAGCCATCGTGCTCATGCTTCGGTTGCTGGGATTACTGAGTATTTTGATGAGGCGCATAAGGCAGCAGGTTTTTTACTCCAAAAAGAGATCCAGTTCTTTGATATTCTTTTGGAACGTCCGGTACGACCGTTCGCAGCCATCGTGGGCGGGAGTAAAGTTTCCGGAAAGCTCGAAGCATTGATTAATTTGTTGCCGAAAGTTGATAAAGTGTTGATCGGAGGGGGAATGGCATTTACATTTCTCAAAGCGCTTGGTTACGATGTCGGGAATTCTTTGGTTGAAGACGATTTGTTAGACGAAGCAACGAACATTATGAATGAAGCAAAACGTCTCGGTGTCAAGTTCTATCTCCCTTTTGATGTTGTTGCGGCAGAGAGATTCGCTCCGGATGCAATGAGCCGTTTATGCAGTGTACAAGAGATTCCGGCCGGTTGGATGGGGTTAGATATCGGGCCCGCAACGGTAAGATTGTACCGTCAGGTTCTAGGAGATGTGCAAACGATTTTATGGAACGGGCCTATGGGTGTTTATGAGATGGAACGTTTTGCTCGCGGATCGAATAAAATCGCTCACTTTGTTGCAGATTCGTATGCTACAACCGTTGTCGGCGGCGGTGATACGGCTGATTTGGTTCAACGTATCGGGCTTGATGAGGAGATGACGTTTATCTCAACGGGAGGCGGTGCGTCGTTGGAACTGTTAGAAGGAAAAATTCTCCCTGGCGTAAAACCATTAATGAAATAAAACGTTTTCCAAAATATAAGGAAGCTAAAATGATAGTGTGTGCAAATTTCAAAGCTAACAAAACGCGTCAAGAAACTCGAGCCTATATGGCAGTAGTAGAATCTTTTGTAAGCGCAAACGATATTGATGATACGATCATAGTTTTCCCTCCATTTACGGCATTGGAACATCTTCCTCGTAATGTATTGATCGGTGTTCAAAATGCATATCCAGCTCAAAATGGGGCTTTTACCGGTGAAATCACGTTAGAACAGCTTGAAGAATTTGAAGTGAAAACAATTCTTATCGGGCATTCTGAACGTCGTCATGTCCTGGGTGAATCACAAGAACAGATTACAGCAAAATTTCGTTTTTTCGCTGAACAGGGGTTTGTAATCGTTTATTGCGTGGGAGAACCTTTATCCGTTCGCGAAGAGGGTTTTTCATCTTTGATGAACTATATCGAAACACAGTTTGAGGGGATTGATCTAACCTATTCCGATTTGATAGTGGCGTATGAGCCTGTATGGGCGATCGGTACGGGATTAACCCCTTCGTCACAAGACATCGAGCAGGTTCACAGTGCATTGCGGGCAAAAACATCCGCACCGCTTTTATACGGCGGAAGCGTCAAAGTGGAAAATGCGGGTGAAATTATGGCTCTTGAAAATGTAGATGGTATCCTTGTCGGGTCGGCGGCACTCAGTGCGTCAGATTTTTGTGACATGGTTGCCCAAGCTTCAGAATTAAACACGGAAAAAGGAGAATAAATAGAGATGTTAATGCAAGGTAAAAAAGGGTTAATCGTAGGATTGGCAAATGACAAATCGATCGCATACGGAATTGCACAGGCTCTTCATGTACAAGGGGCGCAAATGGCGTTTACTTATCTTAATGAAGCGTTACAAAAACGGGTAGAGCCTATTGCAGCAGGATTTGACAACAGTCCTGTGTATAAACTGGATGTTTCGGATGAATCAGACATGGAAGCTATTGCGGCAAAAGTTGCGGCAGATTTCGGTCAAATCGATTTTTTGGTTCACTCTGTCGCATTTGCACCGAAAGAGGCACTCACGGAAGGGTTTATGAAAACCTCAAAAAGCGCCTTTCAAATCGCAATGGATGTTTCTGTCTATTCGTTGATCGATTTGACCAATCGTCTTGAGAGCGTTTT
Source organism: Sulfuricurvum sp. (assembly GCF_028681615.1). NCBI lineage: Bacteria > Pseudomonadati > Campylobacterota > Epsilonproteobacteria > Campylobacterales > Sulfurimonadaceae > Sulfuricurvum > Sulfuricurvum sp. The sequence goes on along the minus strand of NZ_JAQUHV010000001.1, from coordinate 362,408 downwards.
GGCACCAGGAGCATCGATTATTACCCTCAGTTACCTCGGCGGACCGAAATACATCCCGAATTATAATGTGATGGGTGTTGCAAAAGCGGCACTTGAATCAACGGTACGCTATATGGCGGTAGAATTGGGTGCATCCAAAGGTCAGCGTGTTAACGCGATCAGCGCCGGACCGATCCGAACTCTTGCCGCTAGCGGAATCGGCGATTTCAAACAAATCCTCAACTGGAACGAAGCCAATGCACCGCTTCGTAAAAACGTCACGATCGAAGAGGTTGGAAATTCTGCCATGTACTTGCTTAGCGACCTCTCCAGCGGCGTGAGCGGTGAAGTGCATTATGTCGATGCGGGCTATAACATTATGGGTATGGCTGCGGTAGAGAAAAACGCTGAAGGCAAAAGTGTTTTTGTCTGGGATTCTAATAAATAAATTCCCGTGATCCAATACCCAGAGCCGTTCCGAAGGCAGTCGTGCCGAGAGGAACGTAGCGTTTTTGGATCATGGTATGCTCTTTTGGTACTTTTCTGACTAAACAGAAAAGTAGATAACGTTACGAAACGTTACTTTCCAATTACCGGCAAACTGTTCACTTTATCGATCTCCGAAGGCTCTTTCGGCTGTCCCTCTTTCATCTTTGCTTGATTTTCTTGATATGTTTTCCATTTATCCACATACTTTTGCAATGTAAACGGAGTGGTATCCTCAGGCTCTTGAACAACCGGAGCAGTTGTAATCACAACTGTACCGTTTGGTGCTGTTTTGGTGGTTACAACTTTATCGGATTCGATTTTTGTTGTTGTCACCGTTCCATCCGAAGCTGTCGAGGTTTTAACGCTTGTTTGTGGGGTCCACTCCTCCTTGAGCCAGCTATCAAGGGACTTTTGCATTATGCCACCTTTAGCCTCTGCTGCAGTATTGGGAGTAACGGCACTTAATGAACTGTTTTGTGAGGGAGATACCTCTACATGGTTCGAGCATGCACTTAGAACTAATGTGGATAGAGAGATGATGATCATATGAGAAGATTTCACGTTCGATTCCTTTAGACTATTTGATAAATTGATACTAACTGCATACTATATCATATTCGCCACAAAATGATAGTGAAGGGTATAAAAACTCTAGCATTACAAAATTGTCACATTCCCTGAGACGGGCATTTGCATAAAGTAAACCAACGGAAAACAAAATTATTTTTTTACAGCTGTGTTTAAGAATAGCGGCGTTACAATTAACCCCGACGAAACAAAAACATAAGGTCAAGCTTTAACTTAAGGAGAATCAATGAAGTTAGTTAAAATGAGTCTTGCGGCAGCAGTATTGCTCGGAGCAAGTGCATTCGCAATCGACAATGTAAAAGTAAGCGGTGACGCTAAACTTTTCTATGGTACTAATGATAGTAGTACATATAGTCTTTTTGATAAAGACAGCAGCTATGCAGATACTGCATTACGTGTTGGTGTAACAGGTGATTTGGTTAAAGGTGTATCTTTCGGCTTAACTGGATATGGTGTTAGTACACTTGGTCTTGAAAATAATCTCGTAAGTGGTATTTGGTCTGGTGCGCATACGGTAACTGGTAACACATCGAGATTTGGTGCAGCAGTTAATGATGAAGCATGGCTCGGTGAAGCATGGTTGGCGGCTACTTTAGGTAAAACGACTGCAAAATTAGGTCGTATGACATTGGATACTCCATTAGCATTCACTGAAACATGGAACATTACACCAAATACTTTTGAAGCTGCGGTACTTATCAACCAAGATATTCCTGATACAACTTTGGTCGGCGCATGGGTAGGCAAAGGCAACGGTGGAGCTAACGTTGTAGGTTCGAAAGGTACATTTAATACATTTGTTAATGATGGTGCTTATGCAGCGGCTATCGTAAACAACTCTTTAAAACCTCTTGTTGCACAAGCATGGTATTATAATGTTTCTAATATCGCTGATGCATACTGGTTACAAGCAGATTGGGATTGCCAATTGATTAAAGGTGCAAAAGTAGGCGTACAATATGCTGACATGTCTCCAAAAGGTCTATTGAATGGATTGGATGATACTAAAGCATTTGCTGTAAAACTTGCTTATGCTGTAGATGCTCTTAATGTTTCAGCTGCATATTCTGACGTGAATAACAAAGGTCCATTGAAAGTTCAAAACGTTGCAACTGATCTTCAAGGTGCAGCACAATCAAAACTTTACACTGAAAGCTGGTGGTCTTATGGATATGTTGGAGCACCAGATGCAACAGCATGGAATCTTACAGCTGAGTATGATGCAAAAGGTATTGCTAAGTTGGGTGCATACTATACCAATGTAAACACTGATTGGGCAAATAAATCTGGAGATTTGAGTGAAGTAGCTGTAACTGCTACAAAATCATTCGGACCGTTGGATACAACTTTGGCGTATATTAATACAAAAGCAGACGCTGCTTCAAGCTATAACACTCTTCAAGCTTACTTAACTCTTAACTTCTAAGAGATCTGTTTCGCTTTTCATCCCTTCGGGGATGAACCCTCTTTGTTACTTTTTTTCTCCTCTTTCGTTATAATCTTCTTATGAAATATTTTATCCGATCACTATTGTATACCTTCCTTATGCTCTTTTTGATTTCTTTAATCTCATTTGGTGCGATCCATTTGGCTCCGAACAGTTTTATGGGAGGAGAACTCAATCCGAACATGACTCCCGAATCGATAGCTCAGCTGCGTGCTATCTATGGTCTCGATAAACCGCTATTTCAACAGTATATGGATTGGGTTTTTAACCTTTTGACCCTCAACTTCGGTATCTCGTTTGTTAACGGGGCTCAGGTAAGTGAGGTGGTCGCAGATCGTCTCCCTGTAACGCTGTGGATGAATGCCGTTACTTTGGTCGTGACATTTGTCATTTCATTGTGGATGGGGATCAAAGGGGCAATGACCTATGGGCAAAAAACGGATAAAGTATTAAACCAAATTTCACTCCTAAGCTTCGCAATGCCCTCGTATTATCTGGCATTGGTTGCAATGATGGTGCTGAGCGTTACGTTAGGATGGTTTCCTATCGCGGGAATGCACTCACTCGAACCACCGGAAGGGATCGGATATTATCTCGATATGGCGTGGCATTTGACGCTTCCGATAGCGGTTATGATCTTTGTAGGGATTGGAAGTTTAGCCCTATATGTCCGCTCACTGGTAATCGAAATCCTTAAAAGCGACTACATCTATTTTGCACGTGCTCGCGGGATTGATGAGGGAAAAATTATCCGTTATTATATTTTGCCGAATCTCTTGCCTCCTATTGTGACGATGCTGGGACTTTCGTTGCCGGGATTGATCGGAGGATCGGTGATTTTAGAATCGATTTTTGGAATCGAGGGGATGGGACAGCTGTTTTATCTCTCTGCGATGAGTCGGGATTATCCGGTGATTATGGGGATTTTGATGATGAGTGCGTTTTTGACACTCATCGGCAATCAGATTGCGGATGCAGTCTTGCTCAAATTAAATCCATTTGTGAGACGATAGTTTTTTATGTCCTTTTCTTTTTAGTAAAGAAAAGAACGAAAAGAAAAGCGCCCTCACACCAGAACGCTGGCAGTACGCTTTGCCGTTCGGCAAGCGACCTTGCTCTTGGTGTGGTATGAGGGCAAAAAGATTTGAAGTGAATGATTTTCGCTTTGGCGAAAATAGATAATAATCTGTCTTCTGCGCATCCATAAAAGCCGTGCGCGAAGCAGCAATGCGAGAGTCGCACGAGCGATTTGCTCGGAGGACGATTTTCTTTTGATACTTTTCTTATGAAAAAGAAAAGTATGTATAAATATTAGTTCCCGAAAAGCGCTTCGAGCGAACTCAATCCCTCTTTTTTCTCTTCTTGAGCTTTTTCACCCATTTGCGCACTTCCGCCTACTTCATTAAGCTCGATGGTATAACCGGTCAACATTGAGGCAAGACGGATATTGATACCGCTTTTTCCGATTGCTTTGGACTTTTGATCGCTCGGAAGGGTGACGGTTGCTTTTTTCTCACCTGCTTCATTTTCACTTACAGTAACCGCACTGATGATTGCTGGACTCATGGCACGAGAAATGAAAAGTTCCGGTGAAGCGCTGTACTCAACACAGTCGATGTTTTCACCGCACAGTTCTTCGCTTACCGCATTGATACGGACACCGCGTACACCGACTGTCGCACCGATCGGGTCGATTTGCGGACGGTTGGTGTAAAGTGCGATTTTAGCACGTTCACCCGGAATACGGGCACATTTTTCGATCACGACGATACCGTCTTTGATCTCAGGGACTTCAAGGGCTAAAAGTTCTTCGAGGAATTTAGGAGCAGTACGGGAAAGTTCCATCGAAATACCGCTGCTTTTATCGACATGGACACGGCGAACGAGTGCGCTGACGACATCGCCTACTTTGAATTTTTCCCCTTTGATACGGCTTTTCATCGGCAATACGGCACGAATTTCATCGATCTCAATGGTAGTATTTTGCTCACTGTCAACACGGGTGACACGACCGGAGACGATTTGGTTGATTTTGCTTTTGTATTTGTCGTAGAGCTCGTTTTCTACGAGGCGTTGGATATGAAATTCAATCTCACGGTGCAGTGTCGCGAACGCACTTCGGCCATAACTCTCGATATCGTGTTCCATTTGGAGCTGATCGCCGATTTCAGCTTCATCGTCAATTTCGAGTGCGGCAGTGATACCCATATAGGCTCCGACATTTTCTCCTTCGATTTCAGGAGCATCGTCGGCTACAACCGTGATAATTTGGCGTAATTTTACCTGTTTGGTACGGTCATCAATATCCGCTTCAAAAGCAAATGTCGGATTGATAATCCGTTTAGCGGTTTGGATAAAGGAAGTTTTGATAGCCTCTTGGACGTTTTCGCGGCTAAGCCCTTTTTCATTGGCAATTGAATCAATAATGTCTAAAATATTTTCCATAGGACTATCCTCTTTTAGGTGGTAACTCATAAAAAATTGTGTTGGTTGGGAAAGCTTTTTTATGAAGGATATGTATTATACATTAATTTCTCTTAATAGGATATTTATCCTATCCCCGCTATAATCCCCCTAATATCAAGAACTCTATCAAGGGAAATATCATGGAACTAAAAATCGCACGCAGCGAACACGACGCCAAACCAAAAAAAATCGACCTTAAAAAAATCACTGAAATGGTCGAAAAAAGCAATTCATCGATCCTTTATTTTGATCGTGAAAACTCACATAAAGATCTTCTTGCCCTTCAAGATCATTTTGAAAGCGAAGGGAAAAGTTTTTACATGCGTGAAGTTAAATACGGACTTTCCGCTAATGAATACATGTACGAGGTTCACATCCTCTAATGTCTAAAAAACTTTTTATCGAGACGCTTGGATGCGCAATGAATGTGCGCGATTCCGAGCATATGATCGCTGAGTTGAATGCTCATGAAGGATATGAACTCACCGATGATGCCGCTTCAGCTGATTTAATCCTCATCAATACCTGTTCCGTCCGTGAAAAACCAGTTCATAAACTTTTTTCTGAGTTGGGTGTCTTTAACAAACTCAAAAAGGCGGATGCTAAAATCGGCGTATGCGGATGTACGGCTTCACATCTGGGAAAAGAGATTATCAAACGTGCTCCGTATGTTAACTTTGTCCTCGGTGCTCGTAATGTTTCGAAAATCGCTGACGTACTGCATCGGGATAAAGCGGTTGAAGTCGAAATTGATTATGATGAATCTCAGTTTGCGTTTAAAGACTTCCGAAGCAGCCCCTATAAAGCGTATATCAATATTTCGATCGGGTGTGACAAACAATGCACCTTTTGTATCGTCCCGAAAACACGCGGCGATGAGATTTCTATCCCTGCGGACTTGATTGTTGCTGAAGCGCGTAAAGCGGTTGCAGGCGGGGCTAAAGAGATATTCTTGCTCGGACAGAACGTCAACAATTACGGGCGACGTTTCTCAGGTGAAAACGAAAAGATGAACTTTACCGAATTGCTTCGGCGCGTGAGTGCGGTTGAGGGGGTAGAACGTATCCGATTTACCTCTCCTCACCCTTTGCATATGGACGATGAGTTTATCGAAGAGTTTGCCCGTAACCCTAAAATCTGCAAATCGATGCACATGCCGCTTCAAAGCGGGTCAAGCGATATTCTCAAAGCGATGAAACGCGGATACACCAAAGAGTGGTTTTTAAACCGTGCGAAAAAATTACGCGAGTTGGTTCCGGATGTGAATATCAGCACCGATATCATCGTTGCTTTTCCGGGTGAAAGCGAGGAAGATTTTCAGGATACGCTTGATGTGATGGAACAAGTTCGGTTTGAGCAGATTTTTAGTTTTAAATATTCTCCGCGACCTATGACGGAGGCGGAAGGATTTACGAATACGGTTGATTCGGAAATCGGTTCGGAGCGTTTGAGTAGGCTTCAAGCGTTTCAAGACACGATTTTGGATTCGATTACGGCAGGATTGATGGACAAAGAGATTGAGGTCTATTTTGAAGAACTGCGTAGTGACGGGTATATAGCTGGACGAAGTGATAACAACATCATGGTAAAAGTCAAAGGTTCCGAAGAATGGCTGGGCAAAATAGCCCGAGTGAAAATTACGGGAGTCTCAAGATCTGTTCAGTACGGAGAGATCATTGCGTAAGCGTTTTCTACGCTCTTTGGCATTGTGGTTGATTCCGCCGATCGGAACGCTGTTGATCCGTTTTATTTATCTTACAAACAAAAAACGGTTTCATCTTCCTACAGTGGTCCCATCTGAGCCCGTGATTTTTGCCTTTTGGCACGGGGATCTTCTACTGCAGCCGTATCTCTATTATCAGTTTCGTGCATCTCCCAAAGCAAACGTTCTCATTTCGGATCATTTTGACGGCCAAATTATCGCACGGATTATGCGCTACTTTAAGCTCGGAACAATTCACGGCTCAACCACACGCGGGGGCGCGAAAGTATTGATACAGGCCCTTAAATCATTGAATGAGGGATACGATATCGGTATCACTCCCGACGGTCCGAAAGGACCTCGGCATGAAATGAGCGACGGAGTGGTGATTATGGCGCAAAAACGTAAAACCAAGGTCATCGTCTACAGCTGTGTGCCGTCGCGCTATTGGCAATTACCGAGTTGGGACCGCTTTACAGTTCCAAAACCGTTTGGAACACTCGATTTTTATGCAAGTGAGCCGATCAATCTTGAAGGGCTGGAGATGGAAGCGGCAAAGTCCGTTATCAAAGAGAAATTGATGGAACATGTCTTCTGAAAATGAACTGCATCGTGCAAAAGAAGAATTTTTAAAATATCTTGACGGAATACGGGGATATTCGTCTCTCACGATTCGAAGTTATCATGATGCGATTGAAGAGATGCTCATGTATGCTGAAATACACGATGAAGCAGGCATACTCATGATCAATCTGATGCCGCTTCGACTTCGTATCGCACCTTTAAAATCCAAAACAATCGCCGCAAAACTCAGTGCGATCCGCAGTTTTGTCAAATACCTCCGATCTCAAAATAAAACGGTAGAATTACGCGGAGACGAGAGTGTAAAAACTCCGAAAACACTCCCTAAACCGATATCACATGAACACATTGTCCATGCATTACAGAACGCCGATCCAATGACACAATTGGCGATTACAATGCTCTATACAATGGGACTTAGAATCTCTGAGCTTGCCCATTTGAGAGTAGATGATATCTCAGGCGAATGGTGTCGTATTCGGGGAAAAGGGGACAAAGAACGGGATGTCCCGATGCTTGGAGATATTGTGTCTATGCTAATGGCTTACCAAAGAGTGTCCCCTTCCAAAGCATACGTTTTTGAGCTTGAAGGTGAAAAATTAAGCGAAAATAGTCTAAGATATATGATTACCAAGGCATTCGCAAAGGTTGGACTAAAAGTGACTCCTCATCAATTGCGTCATTCGTATGCTACTGAGCTGTTAAACAATGGTGCGCGTATTGCCGATGTTAGCGAATTATTAGGTCATGCAAGTATGGCTACGACACAGATTTATACCAAATTGGGAAACGCGCTAAAGATGGATCATTATCTCAAATCGCATCCACTGTGCCATTCTCCTGAGGATCCTCAGTGATCGGCTGGCTGTATCAGAAAATTTTCATCGCTATTGTTTATGACGGCAGTGCGTATGATGTACGCGTCGTTACCCAAAAACAAAAAAAACTTATCAACAAACAGAGTAAACATTATGAAGGAGACTCCGCTTTAAACGATACCCTCTCTTTTGTCCGTAAGCAGACCGAAGAATCTCCGTTGCACTATGTGGCATTATTAAATCCATCCCCTCATCAAGGGGCTTTAGCGGAATGTTTTTCACGTGAGAATAATTATCTTCTCAATGGATCTAAAACGGTTTGTCGCAATAACAAATGGACACTCTATACTTCTGAACGAAAGCTGGAAGAGCTGCAAAAAGAGTTTGCACCGGTGGGATTGGATTTTATTTTTTCACCGTTTTCAATCATCGAGCGTTTCTTTGCGGATAAAATTACAGGGGGATTGGCCCTGTATGCACTTGCGCTGAAAGATTCGTTCAGTATCGGATTTTTCGAAGAGGGAAAACTCGAATTCGCCCACCATTATCCTATGCATCAAAACAGCGTTTCGATGATTGTCGAAGAGGGGGGAAATCCGGCAGGTTTTTCTCTCGGTGTCGAAGAAGAGGAAGAACGCGACAAAGGGATCAGTCTCGACGATATTGAAAGTCTGGACGATCTGGACATCATCGATGAATTGGATGATTTGAGTGATATTGAAGATTTGGATGCACTTGAAGAGATTGTCGAATTTAGTGATGATGCCCCGACTTCGATCGAAAAACATGCATCTGCTCCTCATGCGGATGAAGTCAAAGGGGAGTTGGACCGTTTTAACGATGACTATGCCCGCTTCGAATTGATCGAAAAAACACTTTCAGATTTTTATGCGGGAGAGCAGTGCAAAAATAGATTTGTCGAAACAGTTTACATTGCCGATGCATATGGGAGTGGTACGGATTTAAAACGATATTTGGAAGAAGAACTCTTTTTAAATGTTCTTATTCGCCGTATAGATATTGTTGACGAAGTGATATCACTCACCATCGATGAAGAGGAGGGGTTGTGAGACACAGTTTTATCTCTCCTCGCCCAAAACGACTCATCAGTGGAGAATTGCGTCTGGTCCTTTTCTTTTTCATTGTGACAATCATGATGTTGGTGGGAACGTATCTTTTCTTACAATATAAAACCTATGCCTTCGTGTATGAGAGAGAAAGTGTCTCTCAAAAACAATCAGCACTGAACAAAGCAATCAATGAGATGGAAGAACGAATCATATTGATTGAAGCAGAGGTGAAAACTGCCGATCAGGTGACAACAGAAAATACGGTGATGAAAGAGAGTATCCAAAATCTTTTTGATTTGGTTCCGGACGATATCACTTTGGATAAAGCGGAATTGGATGCATCGTCACTCATTTTATACGGGATGACACCGAATAAAGATACGTATGAATACATGCTACATGCTCCATTGCGTTCTATCTTCCACCGAACCTATACAAGCTTCTATCCGATTGAAAACGGGTGGTATCGTTTTGTATCTTCGAATTATTTGGATGAAGATACTGCTGAGGAGATACAATGAATCGCCAAACACTCTATATGGTGATCCTCTCATTCATCCTTTTATGTGCGGTGGTGGGCTTTTCATTCTTATTGTTAATACCGAAGGGAAAAGAATACAGATCGCTTCGTTTGGAGAGCAAAAAAGAGTTTCAGCAACTCGAACTGGCACAAAATAAGTTTGATAATACCGAAAGTCGACTCAAAGAGATTGAACTCCAAAATGCCAAAACTATTACGGCATTTAATACCCATTTTAATCCGGATCAATTTGAACGGTTGTATAAAAAAGAGTTTTCGGATCTCTATTTGACTGAAGTAACGACATTTGACAGTAACGGCACATTCAAAGTGTACGAAGTCAACGCAACGTCCAAAATCACGTCACCGCAAAGTTTTTATACATTTTTAGAAAATATCAATAAAAGCAAGTGGATTATCGGAGTAAATTTCCCGATTCATTTTGAACGGGACGGAGACAAAATACGTTCAAGCTTTACAATGCGAGTCCATAATAGCAAAGAAAGTAAGAAATAGACGTTCTTACTTCATCTCTTTGGCTCTGCCATGAGCGGCACGGATCGCTTCCATGCACCCTTCGCGAACATTTCCTTTTTCCAGCGCACCGTACCCGGCAGCCGTTGTACCGCCCGGGCTCATAACATTATCTTTTAAAATGGCGGGATGAACGGTTTGGATCAGTTTGCCGAACCCATCAAAGAGCCCTCGCATCAACACCATCGCATCGTCGCGTTTTAATCCTTCTCGTACGGCTCCGTCGCAGAGTGCTTCGGCGATCAAAGCCAGATATGCTGGGCCGCTTCCGGCAAGGGCGGTAGCAATGTCCAGTTCTTTTTCGCTGTTTAGCCATAGTGTTGTGCCGATGGTATTAAACAAAGCGATAGCATTGGCAGAAATCTCATCGTCTCCGACCAATGATGTCATAGATGCACCGGCTTCAGCAGCAAGATTGGGCATAGCACGACAGTAATGGTGCGCTTGGATGCTTTTAAGGGCTGAAAGAGGCGTTCCGGCTAAAACCGAATAGAGTGTTTGCGCTGTCCCTTTGAGAAGCGGAGCAACTTCACTGAGGTTAGAAGGTTTAACACATAAGATGACCGTTTTATTGGTAATATCTGCAGAACTGTAGAGTGTTTTTTTGACGGGGGCTCTGAGTTCTCGTTCAAACTGTTCCATTGCACCCATGCTACGACCGATCACTTCAATCACATTGGCTTCACATAACCCTTTGGCGAGGGCCAAAGCCATTTTACCGTTGCCGACAAAGGTGATGGATTTAGACATTGTCTGAGCCTTTGAGATAATTTTTAATCGGGTCTGCAATTCCGAAATCGGCTCGGTTATCGATGATGATTTGTGCCATTGTTTGATTGTCCGTATTGAAAATGAGCGGAGCGACAAAATTGATGGTTGATTTTTCAATCGGTGTCTGCAATATCATGATATTATAAATGAGCAAATTGCTCTCGGGGGTAATTCCCATTAATGCCTGAAGCGATGAGGGGATGTCAAAAGAGTATTCACGCAAGGCAAAAGGGTTGATAAGGGTAAAGGATGGTCCTTCTCCAATACTTTCAAGACGTAAAAATATTTCGTCTATTTTTTGGAGTTCCATCTTGGAGACCGTTTCGAAACCGAGCAACGGAAGCTTTAAATCAAACTGCATAACTACCTTCTTGTATCATAATGGTCTGATTTTAACACATGAAAGTAAAAAGTTTCAACTTATGGCAGAGGTGTTTAATTACTTTACGGTAAAATAGCCCCATAATTAAAAAATGTAGGTTTAACAATGATTAAAACGTGGTTAGTCGCGATGGCACTCCTTATCCTAATGACCGGATGCGGCAGTAAAGAAGTGGAAGAGTATAACAAACCGGCAGAATATTGGTATGAAAAAATGGTTACGTCGGTTTCCAATGGGAATTTGGAAAAAGCGGACAGCTATTTTAGTTCCCTGCAAAGTGAACATATTGGGTCTCCATTTTTGGCAGAAGCGACGATGATTATGGCGCAGGCGCATATGGCGCATGATGAATATTTATTAGCCGAGCACTTTTTAGATGAGTATATCCGACGTTATGCAACTCCAGAGGGACGTGAGTTTGCCGAGTTTTTGAAAGTCAAAGCAAAATTTTTGGCGTTGCCGAATCCTGGACGGGATCAAGGGCTGATCGATGAGACCCTAAAAGGGGTTGATACATTCAAAATGAATTATCCCTATTCGATCTATATTTCTCAAGTCAACACGATGGAAACACAATTGCAACTCGCTCGTGGGGTGCTCGATGAACAGATCGCCCAATTGTACGAACGTTTGGATAAACCAAAAGGTGCGGTTTATTATCGTTCTATGGCTCCGGTCACATGGATTAAACCGGATGAAGTGGTCACTGCGAATATTCCATGGTACCGTGAAATGTTCGAAGGGGACGGCAGCAGCAGCTGGTATGATTTTATGATCCCGAAAACACGCAGTGTCATCTCAATGGAAGACAATGAGAGCAAATAAGATTTAAGGAATTTTTTTAATGCAACTTAGTAACTACAGCTCTTTTCCGACAAATCTACCGGTTATTGCGGAAGATGAGCTTTTTCTATACCCATTTATGATTTCACCGCTCTTTTTGAACGATGAAAAAAATATTGCTGCGGCAGCCGAAGCGATTGAAAATAATTCTCTCGTTATTGTATGCCCGGTAAAACCGGAACATGAAGGAGAACGCGAGGGCGGCTCGATTTACGATGCCGGAGTCATCGGTTCGATCATGCGTAAAGTAGTTCTGCCTGACGGGCGGATTAAAGTATTGTTCCAAGGGCTTGCCCGAGGGCATGTAATCGAAATGGTCAATGATAATCCGTTACGTGCTCATGTCGATTTGATTGCATCACATGCAGTGAATGAGCTGAAGATGGATGCGATTTTGGAAGTACTACGCGAAAAAGTCCGTGCTTTGTCGCAGGTAAGTAATTATTTCCCTCCCGATTTGCTCCGTACGATCGAAGAAAATCACGAGTATAACCGAATCGTCGATCTCATTTGCAGTTCGATTAAAATCAAGAAAGAGAATGCGTACAAACTCTTTATCGAGCGTGATCCTGAAAAACGCTTTTTGATGCTAATCGATGAATTGATCGAAGAGACCGAAGCGAATAAGCTTCAAAAAGAGATCCGTTCAAAAGTACACACTCGTATTGAAAAGGTGAACAAAGAGTATTTCCTCAAAGAGCAGCTCAAACAGATCCAAAAAGAGCTTGGCACCGATACCCATCGTGACGAAGAGATCGAAGAATTCCGTAAAAAGCTCGAAGCCAAAAAAGAGAAAATGCATCCGGATGCGTATAAAGAGATCAACAAACAGTTGGAACGTTTTGCCCGTATGCACCCTGACAGTGCTGATGCTGGGATGATTCAGACCTATCTTGAATGGGTATTGGAAATCCCGTACGGTGAAGAGTCGAAAAAACCGCTCAATATTCACGATGTCGAAAATCAGCTCAACAAAGATCACTTCTCTCTCAAAAAACCGAAAGAGCGTATTTTAGAATTTTTCTCGGTCAAAGAGCTTCTGGAGCTGCGCGGAATTGCCGATAAAGAGGGACGCGGTGCGATCCTTTGTTTTGCGGGCCCTCCGGGTGTCGGTAAAACCTCGTTGGCCAATTCCATTGCAACAGCGCTTAAACGGCCGTTGGTGCGGATTGCATTGGGTGGACTCGAAGATGTCAATGAATTGCGTGGACATCGCCGTACTTACATAGGTGCGATGCCGGGGCGTATTGTTCAAGGGGTTATCGAAGCGAAAAAAATGAATCCGGTCATTGTCCTCGATGAGATCGATAAAGTGGCAAAATCCCATCGCGGCGATCCGACGGCGGTATTGCTCGAAATTCTCGATCCGGAACAAAACACCCATTTTAGAGATTATTATCTCAATTTCAATCTCGATCTTTCCAAAGCGATTTTTATCGCTACGGCAAATGATGTAGGACAGATTCCGGGACCGTTGCGCGACCGTATGGAATTTATCTCTGTGAGCAGTTACACGCCGCAGGAGAAATTCCAAATCGCAAAACAATATTTGATTCCCCAAGAGTTGAAAAAGCACGGGCTTAAACCGAGCGAACTGTCCATTTCGAAAACGGCTTTGGCTGAAGTGATCGAAAAACATACCCGTGAGGCGGGAGTCCGTAACCTTCGCCGCCGTGTGGCGGATATCGTCCGTAAAGCGGCGAAAAAGATTCTCGAAGAGCCGACGACTCAAAAAGTCAATGTGAGTTTGAAAAATCTTAAAGACTTTTTGGAAAAAACGATTTTTGAGATCGACCGTACCGACCATGTTGACCGAATCGGTGTCGTTAACGGGCTCGCTTGGACGGCAGTCGGCGGAGATGTTCTGAAAATCGAGGCAATTCGCATTAACGGGAAAGGAACGCTCCAGCTTACAGGTAGTTTGGGTGATGTGATGAAAGAGTCAGCCCGAATTGCACTTTCTGTCGTTAAAACGTTAATCGATGAAGGGAAAATCAGTGTGGATCATTCGATCATCCCTCTTTCACCTGCTGAGAGGGAAAGTGATACTCCGCTCGATGCGAGTGAAGTGTATAAGCGCTTTGATCTGCATGTGCATGTTCCGGATGGTGCTACACCTAAAGACGGTCCGAGTGCGGGGATTGCAATGTCCACGGTTATTGCATCTATTTTGGCTAACAAAAAAGTACGTGCTGATATCGCGATGACCGGTGAAGTGTCCCTCACCGGAAATGTCCTTCCGATCGGCGGACTCAAAGAAAAATTGATTGCGGCGCATCGTGCCGGGATGAAATTGGCATTGATTCCACAAAAAAATTATGATCGCGATTTGAACGATATCCCGGATGAAGTAAAAGGGGCAATCGAGATTATCGGTGTCAGTCGAATCGAAGAGGTGTTAGAGCGCCTTTTAATCGACGCATAACATCATATGCCCTCGGGGCACCGTAAAGGTAGCCTCGCAGTTTTGAACTGATCTTTAACTCTCTGCACTCTTCTCTAAACCCTTTATCCATGACAACACTATGCTCATACGGAGCAATAAACGTATAGTTTGTATCAATAGAGACAACAAAACGTCTTCCGATAATGTGTTCTCCTCCCCCTTTTAATGCTTCTTTGTCATGTTGGCTTAACAGATATCCGTTCGTTTTAAAAAACGTATCAATACCGTAGAGAAGGGAACGGAGGGAGGATGGATTATGGGCATAGGAGAGCTGATCTATGGTTGTAAAGTCCATTGTTTCTATCAATGCGTCGTTATCTTCTTCCAGATAACGGAAGCTTCGACGAATCGCATCCCGGTATTCACGCATCATAGGAGCACTGAAACGGTGACGAAAAAAATTACGGGTATAGCGTTCATCCGCATTGCTCTCATCGATATGGTGAGGGATGCTGTGCCGGTGCAGATACGCTTCGATCGATTCACGGTCCCACTCGAGCAGGGGGCGTAAAATTTCTATTCCGTCACGTTTGTCGTGTGATCGGATCCCCAGCATTTCAGGCAGCCCAGATCCGCGACACATCTGCATCATAAGCCATTCCAGACGGTCATTGAGCTGATGTGCGGTGAGGAGATAGGTGTATCCGTGTTTGCTCATCAGATAGTTAAAAAATCGGTACCGCTCGTCACGGGCACGGGATTCAAAATTGGCACCGCCGAGACGGCAGGAATGGAGATGGCATTGCATCGAGTGTTTTTGGGCTAAAGCGATCGCACTTGCTTCTTCAGCATCACTGTTTTCGCGCATATGGTAGTTAACGTGTGCAATGTCGAAAGCGATTTTATGCTCACAGAGCAGATGGAATAGGGCGGTTGAATCGACCCCTCCCGAGAAGGCAAGGAGGACTCTTCCCTCGTTTAGAAGATCCAGATGGAGCAGATCAGACATCGCCCGTTACGGTAGCAAGAGGCCGTTTCTCGGCGAGTTCGGTAATGCGGGCACGGTAGATTTTTCCGAAAGTGAGTTCACCCTCGATCTCTCGGTCGTTAACATAGATTTCACCGTCCACATCCGGAGCCCAGAGTAATGCACGTGCGCTAAGGAGGTATTCGTGCTCGTCACTCTCTCCGTCGATGACGAGGGCGATTTCTTGGCCGACTAATTTCTTCAAACTTTCATCTTCGACACTCGAGGCGATTTTCCCCAGTTTTTTAGCACGTGCATTGATCACTTTGCAAGGGATTTTATCCTCCATCGTATAGGCGCTTGTCCCCTCCTCATCGGAGTAGCTGAAGACGTTGATACGGTCAAATCCGAAAGTGTTTGCAAACTCTGCCATTTCGTCGAACATCGCTTCGCTTTCTTTTGGATGACCGACGATGAAACTGGTACGGATAAATGAGGACGGCAATGCTTTCATCGCATTGAGCAGTTCCAGCGTTTTCTCTTTCCCGAATCCGCGTTTCATGATTTTCAACATTTCGTCGTTGATGTGCTGGATCGGCATGTCGAAGTAGTTATGGAACACTTTTGAATCGCCGATGGTTTTGATCAGTTTCAGCGTTGTTGTCGAAGGATAGAGATACAAAATGCGTGCACTTTTGACTCCGTCGATCAGTTCGATCCGTTTGATGAGGTGGATAAGGCCGTCTTGGATATTCTGATCACGCAGATAGGAACTGGAGTCTTGGGATACGAAACTGAAATCGTAATACCCTTTTGTAACCAGACCTTCGACTTCTTTTGCGATGCTCTCCAAATCGCGCGAGTGGAGTTTTCCTTTAAACGAAGGGATGGCGCAGAAACTGCACACTTGATTGCACCCTTCGGAGAGTTTGATGTAGGCGTGATAGGTC
This sequence comes from Sulfuricurvum sp., assembly GCF_028681615.1. Taxonomy (NCBI): domain Bacteria; kingdom Pseudomonadati; phylum Campylobacterota; class Epsilonproteobacteria; order Campylobacterales; family Sulfurimonadaceae; genus Sulfuricurvum; species Sulfuricurvum sp. Next base: position 345,914 of record NZ_JAQUHV010000001.1, on the reverse strand, counting down.
GAACCCGTAACAACACGTTCCGCACCGTCAATGAGATAGACTTCAGGGGTAAAACGGCTTTGTTTGGCGGCGAGCAGCTCGTCGATCTTGTCGTAATCGCCGACACCGGTGAAGATATCGACTTCGCTGAGCTCTTTGGAAAGTTCCTCTTTGTAGCGTTCGGAAAGACATCCCGCCATAACCAGAACCGAATCTTTTTTACGTCCCGCATCAAGATTGAAGATAGTGTTCAGCGACTCTTGTTTTGCAGCATCGATGAATCCGCAGGTGTTGACGATAATAACATCCGCCTCACCGCTTGCATCGGTCATTTCAAAATCTTTCAGCCGTCCAAGCATAACCTCGGTATCGACGAGATTTTTAGTACAGCCTAAAGAGACAATGTGGAGCTTTTTGGACATTTACCAACCCTTGGATAATATAGTGCAATTATAGCCAACTGGAGGTTGAAGATGCTTAGACGAACCAATTATGATGTGATACCTTCATCTGAGATAACATCCGAGCAGGTTTACCGTGAACGGAGGGAGTTGATGAAACTGGGTGCGGCGGCAGCGCTGTTGGGAACGTCACCGCTAATGGCGGCACTGGGATATGAAAAAGCCAAAAGCCCTCTGGAACTGACGTCGTTTGATCAAATTACGACGTATAACAATTTTTATGAATACAGTACCGATAAAGAATCACCTGCAAAACTTGCCAAAAATCTTAAAACCCGGCCATGGACGCTTCATGTCGGAGGAGAAGTGCAAAAAACACAAACACTTGATATCGATACACTGATTAAAAAAATACCGTTGGAAGAGCGGATATACCGTTTCCGTTGTGTTGAGGGATGGGCGATGGTGGTACCGTGGGTGGGATTTAGTCTCTCATCTTTGCTAAAACAAGCCGGATTGACTTCCAAAAGCAAATACGTTGAGTTTGAAACGCTCTTTGATCCAGCCCAATTTCCGGCACAACGGCAAACTTTTGGTAATATTCCGTTTCCATACCGAGAAGGGCTTCGAATCGATGAAGCGATGCACCCGCTTACTCTTCTAGCAGTAGGTTTATACGGCAAAGAATTATTACCTCAAAACGGTGCTCCGATTCGGCTTGTCGTACCTTGGAAATATGGGTTTAAAAGTATTAAAAGTATTGTCAAAATTACCCTCAGCGAACACCAAACACGTTCGACGTGGAATCAATTAGCACCAAATGAGTACGGGTTTTATGCCAACGTCAACCCTGCCGTCGATCATCCGAGGTGGTCTCAAGCGCGCGAACGGGTACTTGGAAAATTTTTTAAACAAGATACGCTGGCCTTTAACGGCTATGGCGCAGATGTGGCGCATTTGTATAAAAATATGGATTTAAAAAAGTTTTACTAAAAAGAGGTTAAATGAGAATACTTATTTGGATAGGTGCGTTACTTCCTATTGTGTATGCATTGCTGCGCTTCAGTGCTGAATTTCAGCCGGAATGGTTACATGGTTTTTTTATGTATTTAGAACATTTTGTCCCATTAACACTATCCAAATTCCCGAACGATCCTTTAAAGTTTCTAACCAATTTATCGGGCAACAGTGCATTTTGGCTTTTAGCACTTACCCTGACATTTACCCCCGTACGCGTATTTTTAAAACTCAATCTTATCCGATATCGCCGTACAGCCGGATTGTTCTCTTTTTTTTATGTGTTGATTCATGCGATGCTTTTTATCGGGATTGATCAGGAATTTCATATTCACGGTGTGATCCATGAAGTGGTGACGAAGCCTTTTATTGCTTACGGGATGGGGGCTTTTATTATTATGCTCACGATGGCGCTTACCTCGAGCAAAAAACTGTTCGGAATGTTCAGAACATGGCACAGAATGGTCTATATCGCTGTCGTGTTGATTGTGGTCCACTATTTGATGAGCCATAAAACGATCACATGGGACAATATTGCCATGGGCGGGGTTCTTATATCTCTTCTGGTTCTTCGGCTGATTAAACGATGAAGCAGTACGATGTCATCATTTTAGGGGGCGGTGCAAGCGGCCTCATGTGTGCCGCACAGCTTCGGGAGCATAGTTCGCTGAGTGTAGCCGTTATTGAGGGAAATTCCCGTCCGGCATTGAAACTAAAAGCCTCAGGAGGAGGGAAGTGCAACCTCACCAATGTGGAAGTGGATACCAGCCATTTTTTGGGTGATGAGGCATTGGTTTCCCATGCTCTGAGTATTTTTTCCAAAGAGGCTCTTCTGGAGTATTTTCACAAAAGAGGGCTGCGTCCGGTGATCCGGAAAGAGCGTTACTATTTTTGCCCCAAAAGCAGTGATGAGGTGATTTCGATTTTACTCGGACGTGCTCAGGGGAGCGATATGCTTTTGAACCATAAGATTCTTTTGGTTGAGGGGGAAAATCCGTTTACGGTATCGACTGACAAAGGGAAATTCCAAGCGAAGCGTGTCGTAGTAGCAACGGGCGGTGCGAGCTATAAAGAACTCGGTGCGAGTGATATCGGTCTCAAAATCGCCCAACAGTACGGGATCAAAACCGTTCCGTTTATTCCGGCTTTGGTAGGACTCACGTTACAGCCGAAAGAGTTTTGGATGAAAGAGCTTAGCGGAGTTAGTTTTCCAGCCCGTATCCATGTCGCGGGTAAAACGTTAGATGAAGATTTTCTTTTCGCGCACAAAGGGATCAGCGGACTGGTCGTCCTTTCGGCTTCGCTTTACTGGCATCGCGGTGAGATAGTAATCGATTTTTTACCCGATTTTGATTTGGGGACGATCAAAAATGAGAAAAAGCTCCTCAGTACCGCACTGCCGTTGCCGAAACGGTTTATGAAAGCATTTCTGGATGCCGTAGGGTTGGAAGATAAGCCCTGTAACCGCTTATCTGAAGTCGAACGTTCAACGTTGGCATTAATCCGCAATTACGCGATGGCTCCTTCCGGAACATTCGGTTTTAGCAAAGCCGAAGCATGTCGCGGTGGGATAGCATGCGAAGAGATCGATCCGCTGAGTATGGAAACGAAAAAAGTCAAAGGGCTTTATTGTATCGGTGAAGCGGTGGATGTGACGGGAGAACTGGGAGGATACAACTTTCAGTGGGCATTTAGTTCCGCTGTCGTGTGTTCCAATGCAATAATAAAACAGTGATATAATCGTCTTCAAAGCTAATAAAGTGAGGGATGCAATGAAACGCCATCGTGTGGTTATCGTCGGCGGAGGATATGCAGGAGTTAAAGCTCTTAATGTTCTGGCTACGTCAGGCCTTTGCGACATCGTATTGATCGATCAGCACCCTTATCATTTTTTACAAACCGACGCATATGAATTGATTGCCAATGAGTGTTCCATGACGATGGTTTCGATCGATTTGGTAGCTCTTTGCCTGAGTTACGGCGAGCACGTACTGTATGTAAAAGATACGGTACGCGAGATCGATTTTGAGAATAAACATGTACTTGGAGAAAATTCGGGACACCCTTATGATTATCTGCTGCTGTGCGCAGGAAGCCGTACCGCATATCATAGTTCTATTATCGGTTTAAGAGAACATTCGCATGGTGTGAAAACTCTTTCAGGTTCTTTGGCATTCAAACAGCAGTTTGAACAGCGTTTGTATGAAAAAATGGAAAGCGAGGGGGGATGGCGAACCGAACCTTTTAATATCGTGATCGGGGGCGGAGGGTTAAGCGGTGTTGAAATTGCTGCTGAGATGGCACATTATGTAAAGATATTTCACAAAGACAATACGCTCACCTGTGAAAATATCCATATCTTTTTGATTATACCCCATGAAAACGTCCTGGACGGGATGGAAGAATACTTGGTGCAACAGGCAACAAAACGGCTGTTTGAACTCGGAGTAAACATTATCAATCACTCCCGTATTACGTCGGTTGAAGAGCATACTCTTATTCTTAACGATAAAGACTCTGTTCACTTTGATTTTATGATTTTTGCAGGGGGGATTGTAGCATCGACATTGACATCGACTCTGGATATTCCGAAAAACAAAAAAGGGCAATTAATCGTTGATGATTATCTCTCTCTTCCCTCCTGTGCAGGAGCATTTGCGGCCGGAGATATAGCCGAATTGCATGATCGAGGAGGAAACAGGATTCCGCCTACGGCTCAAAGCGCAGAACGAAGTGCTGAACATGCGGCCAAAAATATCCTGTCTCTTATGATGAATGAAGCAATGATTCCCTCTGATTTACGGATGCGCGGGACACTGATCGCTTTGGGCGGAAAATATGCCAGTGTCTCTTTGCTGGGATGGATTCGGTTCAACGGATTGGTAGGCTATTGGATCAAGACGATCGTGATGCGAAGCTATCGTTTTCGAATCCATTTGCAATGTGCGAAAGGTCTTCAGCTGTTGCAAAAAAAGAAACCTCCATGCCGAAAGGGATTTTAATTTTTTCACAGTACAATATCACTATTAACTCATAGGAGTATGGATGATACTTTTAGCCGGCCCGTGTGTCATTGAAAGCGAAGAGTCGATTTTTAAAATTGCAAAGTCATTTGAATGCTATCAAAATGATTCCCGATTCGATTTTTACTTTAAATCGAGTTTTGATAAAGCCAATCGTACTTCATTGGAGAGCTATCGCGGACCCGGGATCGAAGAGGGGCTTCGAATCCTGCAAAAAGTGAAAGACGATTTCGGGTACAAAATCGTCACGGACGTTCATGAAAGCTATCAAGTCCCGATCGCTGCCGAGGTTGTCGATATGCTTCAAATCCCGGCATTTTTATGCCGCCAAACCGACTTGCTGGTAGCGGCGGCAAAAACCGATAAAATCGTTAATATCAAAAAAGGGCAGTTTATGACCCCTGCCGATATGCGTTTTTCGGTGGCTAAAGTTCTTAAAACACGCGGATGCGATGAGGTAAGTTACAAAGCATCGCAAAAATATGGTGTTTTATTATGCGAACGGGGTTCTTCGTTTGGTTACGGCAATCTTGTCGTCGATATGCGTTCATTAGTGATTATGAGAGAGTTTGCCCCTGTCATTTTCGACGCGACCCATTCGGTACAAATGCCGGGAACAGGGACAGGCAAAACAGGGGGAGACAGTTCTATGGTTCCTCACCTCGCTCGGGCGGCAGCAGCCGTAGGGGTAGACGGATTCTTCTTCGAAACCCATTTTGACCCGACTTGCGCTTTGAGTGACGGGCCGAATATGCTAAAATTAGAACAACTCGAAGCGTTAAGCGAAACGCTGTTAAAAATTGACTCAGTTAAAGGAAATTGATTTTATGAAGTTAATAGAAGGACAACTTCGTGTTCGCACGGATAAAAAAGTAGCTATTGTCAGCACACGATGGAACCATTTCATCGTGGACCGTCTTGTTGAAGGGGCGAAAGATGCGTATGCACGTCACGGTGGAAACGCTGATGAGTTGACTCACGTTTTGGCACCGGGTGCGTTCGAGCTTCCGATGGTGATCGAACAGCTTCTTAGCAGCGGAAAATTTGATGCGGTATGTGCTCTGGGCGCAGTTATCCGCGGTTCAACTCCTCATTTCGATTATGTTTCGGCTGAAGCGACAAAAGGGATTGCTACCGTGAGTTTGAAACACAAAAAACCGGTATCGTTTGGATTATTGACGACTGATACGATTGAACAGGCGATCGAACGTGCGGGAACCAAAGCTGGGAACAAAGGGTTCGAAGCAATGACTGTTGTGATCGAAATGCTTGATCTTTACGAAGAGATTGGTAACTAATGGCAACACGACATCAAGCCCGTATGGCAGTAGTCAGTCTTTTGTACGCGTATGATTTGGGAAACCAAAGCATCGCTGATTTCAGTGACGAAATTCTCGAAGAAAAAAAGATCCGTAACAAACAACGTGATTTTGCCCTTGATCTGTTCAAAGGTGTCATTGATCATTTGTCCCAAGTGGACGAAGCGATTGACAAACATCTCAAAGATTGGGATTTTGACCGTTTGGGATCAATCGAACGTGCGACACTCCGTCTGGGAGCGTATGAAATTATGTTTGGCGAACTCGATTCAGCGGTCATTATCAATGAAGCGATCGAAGTGATGAAAGCATTCGGAAGTGAGCAATCTCCGAAATTTATTAACGGCGTTTTGGACGCGATTTCCAAAGATAAATAGGTTATTATGCGTCTCACTAAAGAACAAGCCCTCGATTTACTTCGTAACGGCGATCTAAAAGAACTCGGAAAGATGGCGTCAGCCCGTAAGCGTGAGCTTCACCCGGACGGGATTACGACATTTGTGGTTGATCGTAATATCAACTATACCAACGTATGTTGGGTCGATTGTAAATTTTGTGCGTTCTATCGTCACGGCAAAGATGAAGATGCCTATGTTCTGACGTTTGATGAGATCGATCAAAAGATCGAAGAACTTTTGGAAATCGGCGGAACACAGATTTTATTCCAAGGCGGTGTTCACCCCAAACTCAAAATCGAATGGTATGAAGATCTGGTAGAACATATTCATACAAAATATCCTCAAATCACGATTCACGGCTTCTCTTCCATCGAACTCGATTTTATCGCCAAAGTTTCCCATATTTCGATCCAAGAGTGCCTTTCGCGCCTCCATGCCAAAGGGTTGGCTTCGATTCCCGGGGCTGGGGCAGAAATTTTGAGTGACCGCGTCCGCGACATTATTGCTCCGAAAAAAATCGACAGTGAAGTGTGGTTAGAAGTTCATCGAGAAGCGCATAAGCTGGGGATCAAATCAACGGCTACGATGATGTACGGTACAGTGGAAACCGATGAAGAGATTGTGGAGCATTGGAACCTGATCCGCGATCTCCAAGATGAGACGGGAGGCTTCCGTGCCTTTATTATGTGGTCGTTTCAAGGTCAGAATACTCAACTTATGGAAGAGTATCCGGAAATTGAGAAGCAATCTTCAAACCGTTATTTACGCCTTTTGGCAGTATCGCGTCTTTTCTTGGATAATTTCCCGAATATCCAAAGTTCATGGGTAACACAAGGACCGTACATCGGACAGATGGCACTGCTTTACGGAGCCAACGATTTAGGTTCGACGATGATGGAAGAGAATGTTGTCCGAAGTGCGGGTGCGGGATTTAGAATGGCAAAAGACGAGATGGTGCGTCTAATCCGAGACATCGGTGAAACACCGGCAATTCGCAATACGGCTTACGACATTTTGGAAAAATTTGCGTGAGTGATATTAGTTTGAATCGCGCTTTTAGCAAATTTCTTTTTTTCACGATTTTATTATTAGGGCAAGCACTTATGGCAAGCACACTGGATTTTGTTGAGGTTAAAGGGGTAAAAGTACCCGTTATTTTCGAAGAGGATAAACGTCTCCCGATTGTATCGATGCAATTGGTTTTTACCGGGAGCGGCAGTATCGACGAGGGTAAACACATCGGTTTGGCTCGTGTAACAGCCAAAATGTTGAATGAAGGTAGCCTCAAACGCGGTTCTGTCGGATTTGCCGATGCTCTTGATGCACGGGCAATTCAACTGAGTGCTAATGCCGGGAATGAGACATTTGTAATCGAACTCGGAAGTTTAAAAGAGGAGTTTGATACCGGTCTTTCACTTCTAAGCGAGCAATTGAGCGAACCCAACTTTACCCCTAAAACCTTGGAAAAAATCAAAACAATGACCCTTAGCAGTATCTCCCGCAAAGAGGACGATTTTGATACGGTTGCATCGGATGAACTCAAAGCGGTACTGTTTGAAGGTACGCCGATGGCCTCTCCGAATATTGGGACAAAAGCCAGTATATCCGCTTTAAAACTGGATGACGTTACCCATTTTGAAACATCGCATCTTGTTTTGTCGAATGCTCTGATTGTAATGGGCGGAGATTTGAATATAAGTGATGCAAAGAAAAAGATCGAAAAACTCTTAAGTGTTTTGAAAGTAGGGAAAAAGAGTGTCACTGGGTATTATGAGCCTCGTAGTACACCAAAAGAATCGATTCTCAAACGTCCGCACACCGAACAGGCTTATCTCTATTTCGGTTCTCCGTTTGCGATGCGTGAGGGAGATCCCGAGTTCTACAAATCCCGTGTCGCAATGTTTATTCTGGGAAGCAGTGGATTCGGAAGCCGCTTGATGGAAGAAATCCGGGTAAAACGGGGTCTTGCGTACTCTGCCTACTCACGCCTTTCGGTAGCGAAAACAAATACCTACTTCAGCGGATATCTCCAAACTAAACTGGAATCGCAAGCGGAAGCAAAAAAAACGGTTGTTGAAGTAATTGACACGTTTGTTCGTGACGGAGTAACCCAAGGTGAGCTTGATCAGGCGAAAAAGTTTCTTTTGGGATCGGAACCGCTTCGGGTTGAAACCCTCTCTCAGCGTTTGGGGCGAACCTTTAGTGAATATTATTCCGGTAAACCGCTCGGTTCAAGTGTACAGGAGTTGGAATCGATCCGTAACCTCAGTCTTGATGACCTGAACGATTTCATCAAACGTCACGGCGAAATCCGTAATCTCAGCTATGCTATCGTTACCAAGTGAGGATGCTGACAAGTTTCATCGTTTAGGGGTCGGAAGTGTCACGGCACTTTCGCTTATCGCCCCGACATCTTTTGAAGATCGTCGTCTAAGCAGTGAGCTGATACATAATTCCACCTGTGTTATTGATGCGACGGTAGAACACGTCGTACGAACTCCGAAAACCCTCAAAATCACTTTTTTTGCCCATAACCTTGATTGTGTGATAGAGGGGATAATTTTCAATCCAAAACCGTATATGATTCATCAGTTTCCTAAAAGCGAGCGGGGTTATTATTACGGTAAAGCCCAGTGGGATCTTGGTAAATGGACGATTGTCCATCCGGTCAAAATCAGTGCCGTCGGTTCACTTGTCCCCATCTACAAAACATCGCTGCGTGCCGATGTCATGCGCCGTTTGATTGAGAGGATGATAAGTGTTGAGAATCTGATCAATGACGGGCTTCCGGAAAAAATCGCTTCGAAACTCTATAAAATCCATTTCCCTGAACATCCGAAACCGCTTGATATATCGCAGCTTGATGCCCTTAAATTTGCAGAGCTTTTTGAATACATGCGGCGTCTTCGTCTAAAGCGCCGTTATCATACTACCCGCCACCATGCGCAAGGTAATATAGATACATGGATCAAATCCCTTCCGTTTGAACTGACACAAGATCAAAAAAATGCGATCAGTGAAATCCAAAAAGACCTGAGTGGTGAGTATGCCTCAAGACGGATGATTGTCGGCGATGTCGGATCGGGTAAAACGATGGTGATTTTAGCGTCGGTCGTCCTTATGCGCCCGTATCGCTCCATTTTGATGGCACCGACGACGATTCTTGCTGCTCAGCTGTATGAGGAAGCCCAAAAGTTCCTTCCCGATTTGCGGATTACCCTTGTGACCAACGCCACGAAAAAAGGACCGTTAGAAGCATATGACTTTATTATCGGTACCCATGCGCTGCTTCACCGTGATTTACCCGAAGCAGGCTTGGTGATGGTGGATGAACAACATCGTTTCGGCACCGCTCAACGTCATGCTCTCACCAAATTGACCGACAATGATACATCACCCCATTATTTGCAATTTTCTGCTACCCCAATTCCACGTACACAGGCGATGATCGATTCGGCTCATATCGATGTGAGTCTGATCGTCCAAACTCCGTTTACGAAAAACATTGATACACGTATCATCGGCAAGAGTGATTTTTCAAAGCTCTTAGAACATATCCGCTCTGAGATTTCACAACATCACCAAGTCCTTATCGTCTATCCTTTGGTAGAAATGAGTGAGAGTATCAATTACCAGAGTATCGACGAAGCACGGGGATATTGGGAAAAGAATTTTGAAAATGTTTATGTTACTCACGGGAAAGACAAAGAAAAAGAAGCAGTGCTGATGGAGTTCCGGGAAAAGGGAAATATTCTCCTGGCAACAACCGTAGTCGAAGTCGGGATTTCGCTCCCGCGACTATCAACTGTCGTGATCGTCGGGGCAGAGCGGTTAGGACTCTCGACGCTTCACCAGCTACGCGGTCGGGTAAGCCGCACCGGATTACAGGGATATTGTTATCTTTATACCAACAAAAGCGGTAAAAATGAGCGGCTCGAAGCGTTTAGCTCCTGCCGCAGCGGATTTGAAATTGCCGCATTGGATTTGAAATTTCGTTTGTCGGGAGATTTGTTAGAGGGAAGTATCCAAAGCGGTAAAAAGTTTCGATGGGCAGATATTGGAGAAGATGAGAATATTGTAAAAGAAGTCAAAGAATATTTAGATAAAAATAATTCTGCCCTCACACCACACCTAGAGCAAGGTCGCTTGCCGTAGGGCAAAAGCGTACCGTCAGCGTTTTGGTGTGAGGGCGCTTTTCTTTTGCTTCTTTTCTTTATTAAAAAGAAAAGAATGAATAGTTATTAATACAGTCCGAATTTCCCATCGGTACGCTTGTACAGAACACGCATTTTTCCGTCATTGTCATAAAATACTTCGAATACTTTGGTACTCTCTTTGAGTTTTTCCACTACTTCTGCAACTTCTTGAGGCTTAAAGAGAATCGGTTCGGACGGAACGATTTCATCTTCCATCGTCTCACCGACTGCATGCAGATCGACTGACGCTGCAGCAGCGTTTTTAGCTTCGTTAAGCCCTTCGTTTTTATGATCGGAAATCCGATCATGCAAACGGCGAAGTGCTTTTTGTGCACGATCGATCGCAATGTCGATCGCAGCGTAGAGATCATCGTCACGCTGTGTAATGACGACGGTATTTTTTCCGGCGATGTTAATCGTAAATTCGATTGTCACCCCTTTGTTTCGTTCATTAGCCGAGGCAACGGCATTGACACTGATAAGGTCGAGATGAAATTTGCTGAGAGTATCGATTGAGTGCATCAGATGATCTTTAATTGCATCGCTGAGCTCGATGTGGCGTCCGACGAGAGAGATATTCATAATTGACCCACCTTGTATTGATATGTGAAGGAAGTTTGATTATAACACACAAAAATGAAACGTCAAGACATTTAAACCAAAAGCAAATCGAATAAAAGCAAAATAATTATTAACGTATTTTAATCATCCTTTAATCTACATAGCACTACAATCAAAACATGGCGTCTCCTCTATAGAATGTTTTAGAAAAGAGGGACAATGGTCGATATTGTCAAATGTAAGAAATCGGGATTATCGTTAATTTCAACCGAGCCCTGGTTGTGTGTGTACTAAAAATCCCAAGGAGGATAAGATGAATTTGAATAAATTTTTTGTACGATGGATTATGTCTTTTGGTATTTTAATGATGTTTGCGGTGACGGGATGGGGAGCATCAAGTAATAATCCAACCGTTACATTTACTCCATTGACAACGAGTATATCAGAAGGATCTGGTGATATTGTAGTGTCTTTTAGTCTTTCTATTTCTGCAGCTCCGGATCAGAAAGATGTTGTAATTGGCTACCAGACAACGAACGGTACAGCAATATCACCTACTAACTATAACACGACATCAGGAACGATTACGTTTAGTAAAAATGTTGCGCCTGTTGATAAGCCGTTTTCAGTCACGGTTCATTCCAATGCAGTGATTGCTTCAAATGTTTCATTCAGCATTAATTTGACAAATAATACAAACTCTGCACAGAATGTGACCATTTCTAATACGACAGCAGCAGTGACAATTACTCATGCGGGAGCTCCCGTCATGGGAGATATTCCAAACCAAGACATTGTAAATGGCATAGCGTATACACTGAATATTGCAAGCTATGTGAGTGGCAGTGATATTGAATCATACCATCTTAACGGTACACTTCCGACAGGTTTAAGCTTTGATACATCGACTGGTGTCCTAAGTGGAACGCCAAATACTTCAGGAACAAATACCTACAGTTTCAGTGCCTATGCAACTAATGATGGAGGTAATTCGAACAGTGATGATTTCAATATCACGATATCGCCTCCGGGTGCAGCATCAGATCTTTTGATTGTAAAAACTCCGTCTAAACTTTATTCGGATGTCAATCAAACGTTGACATATAATATTACTCTTGCTAATGAAACGAGTTCGGCGATCAGTGCAAGTTTTACAGATACACTGAGAATCTATGACTATAATCTAACGACAGGAACAGTAGGAAGTGAAGTTACAGGAGTAGATTTTAATATCTCCATCATTAATCAGGATGTGTTTAGTTGTAGTTGGAGTCCCCAAGCCACGTCCTTTTCATGTAGCGGAACGGTACCTAAGCGAACGGGGAATAACGGAGTTCCCGGATTGGTAAGTATCATTTATACGATTACGACTCCATCAGCGCCTGATCCTTCTGCATTAATAAACACTGTTAGGATCAACGGAACTTCCACTGAAGCGAATGCAACTGTTATTGTCAAATCACCTGGAAGCGGGGGAGGTGAAATCCCCGTTACACCTCCGCCTGAACATGCGGATGTTATTGACACAGCTATGTGGACAGATATTACAGCCTATAATAATGACACGAGTAAGGTGATTGGGACGAAAATATCTGCACAAACCGGGGTATCGATGACGGCGGTACACCTGGACGGTAGCGCTCAAGCAACTCCATTTAATGCAACTTCTGATAGTGCCTTGTCTTTTGTGGTAATCCCTTACCTGTCGGATGGAATTTGTTCTACCCAAGAAATTTTATATGATTCGACTACAGGACTTCCTGCCACTTTTAATATTACTAATGGTAATACTATTGATACAAAAAGTATCAATTTTCCTGCGTATGCGACTAAAAACGCCCGTATATCGGTTTCGTTTTTAGATTTAAATCAGCTGGCTGTTGATTCGGGAGTCAAATGCTATTATAACAGTTCAACGGTAGGTAACTTGGCTGGTCTTGGACAATGTGTTAACTCTGCTAATAAATATTATGATGCTTTTGGATTGAGTTCATATGAACGGTGTCAAGTATTGAATGGTAGACCATGTGATTCGGCTAATCACGGGCAAAGCTGCGGTGGTGATACCACATGCCCTGGGTATAACCCTTTATATGATAACGATCTTGGCTGTTTGATGTGTACTCTGAATGCTTTTCCGGATTGTTCGAGCGATAATTTCGCAATACGTCCTAATTATTTCAGCCTTACTTCTGTTAATACTGCTTTCCCTAATCTTCTGCGTTCGGCTGAAGATTACAATATGTCGATTAATACATATAACTATGACAATACCACACCAACTGTTGCATATAATGTTGCAAATGCTAATTCAATCTTCACCATTGTTACTAAAATGTATGATAAAAATGACGTAGAACGAAATAGCACCACAGTTCCAAGGATGCTAGGAACAGCATCATTTAGTGCAGACAGCTTTGATATGCTAAATGGGATATCGGTTAAATCAGGAATTGTAGGAGATGTCGCAGGATTTACATTTGATGACGTTGGTAAAATAAATATTAGTATTCAAGACCAAAATTGGTCCTATGTGGATATCAATAATCCTCGGGATTTATCCCCGCATAGTTGTTTAGCGAACGGAACTTTTAACGGTGCTTATGTATGTGGCGATAAAAATGTAACATTTATTCCCCATCATTTTGATTTTAGTGACTTGAATATTACAAACAATAATGGTAATCCAGGGACATTTACGTATATAGCAAATGAAATTACTCAAATGGCTGGACGTATTAATACAACAATGCATTCACTTAATAAAAATGGAAATGTAACCCATAACTTTGCATCTGATCCGTTATGGGAGAATAATGTTACAGTAGTTCCTGTAGTTGTTAAATCAACCTATATTTATCCTGATGCCAATGAAACTATTATCAATAATTTGTCAATTGGGTTTACTGATGGAAACAAAACGGTTAGCTGGGATGCCAATTCATCAGAATATCTACGGTTCAATTTTCAACGAGATGTTAATTTAACTGCAAATCCATTTGATGTCAATGGCAGTGATTTGAATATTTCTATAACTTCACATTATGTAGATACGAGTTTTACCCCGAACCATACAGCAGATATCAATGGTTCACGATTGGGGACGGGTATACAGGACCTTCCTTACACCGTGGTTCTGCCTGCAGATGGAAACACTACTTTTGTGTACGGTCGTATTATCCCTCGTGATGTACGGGTATTCGGTGATGTTCCTTTTACGGCAAATGCATGGTACGAAGTGTATAATGAACCAAATATTAAGGGAACAATCTTGAATCCTAGTAAAAATGAAGCTTTATGGTATATTAACCGACTTCATGAGGATGAGACGGATGGGGATGGAAATATCACAGTAATTAACCCATCTTTGCCTAATAATGCTCCTCCAATCTCGTACAATATGCCTACTAACCAAGGGATAGAGATTTATTCATTCACGCATGAAGCACCAACGAAGAGTGCTAAAGCTCATATTCAAACGGCTCCATGGCTGTGGTATGGAGTGAATGCATTACCATATCAGGATCCTGATGGAACACATCTTGATTGTTTAACTCATCCATGCTTTAATATCAATATTGTTCCAGATATTGGTGCAACGGGTAGTGCCAAAGGTGGCGCAGAAGATAAAAAAGCGAGTAAGAAATCTGATGAAGGAGGGGGATCATGGAGAAGTACAACCGACTATGCTCCAGCGATCCGTTAATGCAAAATAAGAGCGTTAAGCGAGGGGGGATGGCAATGATCGAATTGATTTTTGCCATCGTTATAATTGCTATCAGTGTGATTACCATACCTACAATGATGTCTGTTGCGAATCAAGCATCTAAAAATATGGCGGTAGATGAGGATGTCATGGCACGTCTTGCAGGATGGACGATGGATAAATTTCAGGCACGGTGGGATGGAAACTACAGCGCTTCAGGTTCAGGGCCTTTGGTTATGAACCCAAATACTGGCGATTTGAATTGTACACGATCCGGTGGATATCGTTGGGGATCAGATGAAAATATCTCTTCAATGCAGTGTATGACTACAGTACCCAGTGGTATACCATCAGTAGCCGGAAGTGGAGTAGGAGAGGCAGACGGTAATCTTTCAAAAGGTATTGAGATGCTGAATGGGGGAAGTGAACCAATAAGTATTACACCGATTGGTGGTGTACCATATATTGTTACTGCAACGTATGAGGTTCGTTATGTCAATTCTAGTGTAACTACTTTAGGTAATACCCAATCGGCTACTTGGGTACTCGGAGCATCAAACAATATGGCGCCCGATGGATCATTGAATAATCCGACGCATCTGAAGCGTGTTGTAACACGGTTTTATGATGCAACCTTGGGTGTTGATACAACGTTGACATTTTTCAAGTCGAACAAAGGCAATTAAATGAGAAGTCATACAATACGCAAAGCTTTTACGATGATTGAACTTCTCTTTGTAATTGTTGTGTTAGGTATCGTCGGAGGGATAGCGTTAGAAGCTATACGTCAATATTATGAGGGGATTTATCGAACTCAGGAGTATAGTAAGAGGGTAGCGGAAGCCGATCATATTCTTGAACAGCTTTCCAAATATTTTGAAAATGCGATCAGCAGCTCGATCGTCAATTTAAACATCGACCCAGCTGTACAAGCATGTTATGGCCCTCCGCAAGAGAATCCTTCTGATTTTACAGTAGCTTTTATTGGCGTTGATGTCGATAGTTTAAGAGGAATTTCTGGAAGTCGTCCTGGATGGAGTGAAGAAACACAATTATTGACTGGGAATGTTCTCAACATGTCTGATGCTAATTTATCTATAGCGGACACGATTATCGGGGCGTTATATCCATCTTCGAGTTTAGGCGGTTCAGCTATTTATGATGCCGATAGTTTGGATGCAAATGCATGTGCGCGTTTTAATTATAAGGTGGGAGAGGGCAAAGCAGGATATCACAGAATTTCAAGTGTAGCCTATCCTAATCAAATTACTTTGAATGCGGAAAATAATGCTACCGATGGACACCGAAAATATTTATTACGCACTGGGTATGCATTTAGAGTCGACGACAATGGAAGTTTTTGGATGTACAGTAATTTCCGGCCATGGGATAATGGATATGGATATTTTTCAGGAGCTGACAAGGTCAATCTATTGGGGCAAAATGTTGCCCATTTCTATGCAGATTATAATGCTACTGATTTTATGAATAATCCAGGGGTTAGTGACCGAGGTCTTGTTTGGCGGCTTAAGGTGTGTATGAGAGGGCTTGACGCTAATCTCAGTACAAGTGATGATGAAACACAAACGATATGCCGTGAAAGGAGAGTCTATGTACGTTACTAAACGATCCGCTTTTGCGATGATACTGGCGATTTTTGTAGTGGTTCTTGTAGCTTTAGGCGGTTTGCTACTACTACGTAACGCTTCAACAGGATCTAAATCGATTGGAGATAATTATTTACAGGCTCAAGCTGAGCTTTTGGCGGATAGTGCAACGGAATTTGCTGTAATGAGAGCACAAGGGTTTGATCGTACAGGAAATCATTGTCTTAATAATCTAAATATCACGGTCTATAATGCAAATGGAGCAGCGAATGGAAATGAGATGTTCGATATAGCAATCTCTTATGCGTATTCATTTCGTTATTTAAATCAAAATCCTAATTGTGCAAATATTTTAGCAGATAATACGGGTAAAGATACGATGATGATGTTGGATGTAACAGTAACCGATCACAATATTAGTACACAACCGATACGAGTACACAAACGTTCATGGCAGAAGTTATAGTTAATTACCTTATTATAGAAGAAAGAATGAAATGTAAATAAAGTAATTTACTATCTTGTGATGAAGAAAAAGCAAAGTGGAAGGATTCCCGATATTATTCGGGAATAATACTAGAGAGCGAGTTGTGCTATTTTTGCGAGAACATCTTTTTCACGGACTGGTTTCATTAAGAAACCATTTGCTCCGCATTCCAATGCTTCCCCTTTTTTAGTTTCATCTGTTGTGAGAACGATGACAGGGAGTTGACGTAGTGATTCATCCGCACGTATGACTTTGAGCATTTCTATACCACCCATCACAGGCATGATAATATCTAGCAATATAATATCAATATCGTTTTGAGATTTAAGTATACCAATCGCATCTGCTCCATTTTTTGCTTCTACAACTTGTGATACATTCGGGGTTTTCATTAGCATAGTTTTAAGTAACTTGAGGTTAATCATATCATCATCTACCGCTAGTACTTTTAGTTTTTTTTCACCCATTTTAGGATTTCCCCAATCTTAAATAAATTTTTCAAAAACAAGACGGAGTAAGTCTTTGTTAACGATATTTTTGATTATTTCATGTACATACATACTATCATTCGCATCCGCTGTTACGCTTGGATCAATAAGCATTACAAGTGAAGTGTCACTATCTTTCGATCTGATTATATCATACAGATCCTTCAGATTTAGCTCTCGAAGTGTTTTATCAAATAATGCAAGTTTATAGTGATGATTTGTAAGTTCATTCATAAATTGATCAGTTGTAGTAACACTTTTATAGGTATAGCCCAAATCATCTAAAATACGTACAAAGAGCTTCATCTCTAATGTATTTTGCTTAGCCAATAATATATCTGCATCATAAGCCGATTGATGAATTTCTGGTAAACTCATTTCAGTACTTGGAGCAATTTCATATTCATCAATATTTGTTGGCACATCTTTATCTAATTCTGCTTCTATATCTTCAGAAATTTCAGGGGCGATTATATTAATTGTATCTTTATTTTCCTCAAGAGTTTCAGCTAAGGATTCGTTGGATACCTCAGATGATTCTATAAGAGCCTCTGGCTGTGATTCGATCTTTTCATCAGTTAAAGAAGATTCAGAAGACAAAGGAATATCATCAACCGATTTTGGAACGGCTTTAATATCAATGATTTTATGCGCTAAAAAATTATTGAGTAATGAAATGATTTCGGCACGCACTAACGGTTTGGTAGTATATTCATCCATACCGGCAGAGAGGAATCGTTCACGATCACCTTTGAGTGCATTGGCTGTTAGTGCAATAATTGGAATATGGTGTTGTGCATAATCCTCTTCAAAATCCAAAATTTCTTGAGTTGCTTCAATCCCATCAAGTACCGGCATTTGGATATCCATGAAAATGATATCGAAATTACCGTTTTTACGTTTTTCAAAAGCTTCAAGTCCATTGTTGGCAATGGTGATTTCTAGACCCAAATCTTCTAATGTGCGACGGATGAGTTTTTGATTGATGACATTATCTTCTGCAACCAATGCACTGGCTGCAAATTTAGAGTTTTTCTCATCGAATTTTTTACGTCGGGTTGCTTTTTGTTTACGGTTACTGAACGCTTCTGCATCATAGGCATCTAACGTTGTACGGATTTTAGAGCTATTTAGTGGCTCGTAAAGAACTTTGAAAATCTCGATTCCCATGGAATCGATTTTTTTCATGTAGTACGATTTTGTAATAAGTACCAACTGTTCTTGCGCAGAAGAGTATGCAAGGATATCGTTCTCATTAGTATAGTCGTTATCAATGAACAACAGATCGTAATTAACCTGTCGTTCAAGTATTTTTAGCTCACTCAATTCATGGAAAGTTGTATAGCTAACACCGAAGTAATCCAAATACTCTTTAAGGTAAGTATTTTGAAGTTTTTTCTTGGTATTACTTTCAAGTATAACAGCATTGATATTAGAATATGAACCTTTAAGCGGTTCGTTAAGTGTTTCGATCTCTTCAAATTCGAGGGTAAAGAAGAAAGTGGTTCCATTGCCAGGCTCACTTTCAAGATCGAGTTTAGAACCCATGAGCTCAACGAAACGGCTCGAAATAGTAAGGCCCAATCCTGTTCCACCGTATTTACGTGTAATCGATGTGTCTGCTTGGGAGAAGGCTTCAAAAATCCGGGATTTTTGTTCACTGGTTACACCGATACCGTTGTCTTTTACCTGAAAGCGGATACGAGCACGATTAAGTGTATCACACTCTACGCGGCGAATATCGACGCTGATAGCCCCTCCACTATTAGTAAATTTGACGGCATTGCTGAGGAGATTGATAATGACCTCTTTGATTTTAGTCGGATCCCCTTTTAGCGGGCGCTCAAGACTAGGATCAACATAACATGCAAGGTCGATATGTTTTTCAGATGCGCGAACACCATAAACTTCAACGGCACTTTCAAACTCATCCATCGGATTAAAGACAATCTCTTCGATTTCAAGTTTATTGCTTTCGATTTTAGAAAGGTCAAGGATATTATTGATAATTTCGAGTAGATTTTCAGAACTTTTTTCGATGATATCGATAAATTCGCGTTGCTCATCATGCAGTTCGGTATCTTTTAAAAGTTCAGTAAACCCAACAATTCCGTTCAATGGTGTACGGATCTCATGAGACATATTCGCCAAGAACATCGATTTAGCTTCGGACGCTTCCATCGCGTATTGTTTATCATTAAGCGTTTGTTCAATGATACGTTCGAGCAATGCATACGCTTGCGCGGTACCTTCAGCCGTATCAAGATTGATGGTATGGCTTAGTGCTTCGGCCTCACTATCATGTGTATCTTCTGCAACGCGTTTGAGAACGGACTCAAGGTTTTGGATGTTTTTGGTAATTTCAGCTGAGAGGAAGTAACCCAGTACAGCAACTAAAACGGCTAATATCCAAACGAAAATTGCAATTATAAGAAGTTGAACAGCATGTTGTTGAATGGTTAAAGCCCGGTTATCCATTGCCTCGATCAGAATTTTTTGAGCTCCGTCAATGGCATCAATTTTTTCAGAGATCATTGCAAACCAGATACCTGATTGAGTCGGATATTTTCCACTGGCACTTACTTGTAGAATGCCACTTCGTTCAGTTGTAATATCTTGATACAGCTCAGTATTGTCTTCGCTGAATAAAGAGGCTTTAAGTTTGGCTTGAATATTCTTATCACTCATCCCCTCAATTGTAAACATATCGGCTTTACTCATAAGAGTAGTCCATTTGTCCAACTCATCACTGCTTAAAGGTGTCGCGCGAGATAGAAGATAGGTAATATAATCACGTTCGATGCTGCTGTATTCACTGGCACGAACAAGCGACAGATATGTGGATGAGAAAGCATTTATCTCTTCATCGAAATGGAGCCCAGCCAATTCGGCAAGTTCGCTAATTAGCTTTTCTTGGGATTTACTATAAATTTCTGAAAAGACTTGATCAAATTTGGCTTTTTGAGAATCCACTATAGGACGTGTTTGATTGAGCTGATTTTGAAGTTTGGTCAAAACGTCATTAAGTGCGGCTACTCTCTCACTTTCAGCATTGGCTGTGTGTCCTACTGACGCCAAAAATTTTTCATAAGCAGCAATTTTTTTGTCAACAATAAGACGTTGGGCATGGAGTGATTTTAAGGTTGCCGGAGAAGCATTTCCCATATACATCACGGTCATTCCGCGTTCACGAGAGAGATTGTTGATTAATTCGGTAAGCTGTTTATTTCCTTCAAGTCTAACTTGAAGCTGTCCGGCCCCTTTATAACTGACATACGCATTGAAAACGTAGTAACTTGCAAGGGTGAAAAGTATCAGAATCGGTAAGAGACTGATGAGACGGAGTCGATTTCTAAGTCCTAATTGCATGGGATATCCTCTATGTCCTTAAAATTATAGTTGTTCAAGAAAACCGTTGAGCCGTTTGGAAGCTTTTTTGGCTTCCTGTGCATCATTGGTTAGCGACAATATTGCCAATTCATCAGAAATTTCGTTCAATCGGAGATTATCACTGATCCCTTTGAGTTGAGCGGCAGTTCGTTTCCATAAATGGGTATCAAATGCACTGATAGCGGCTGCAATTTCTTCTCCGGCTTTGAGTGCATCATGTTTGTACTCATTGATTAATTCATCAAAGAAATCATTTTCAATACCGAGCTGTCCAGCAATAAAAAATTTATCATAATGGAGAGACTGGATTGGAACTTCTGTCAAAGTATATTCGTTATTTACTTCTTCTGAGGTTAAATCTACTTCTTTTGCATCTTCTAAGAATTCATACTCTGTAATTACATGTGCATTTGTGTCATCTGTAGAGTCTGACATTACAAGATTTTCTTCTGTAATAGATAACGGTTCGTCATGTTTAAAGGTAAATTCATAAATATCATCATCTGATGATAAGTCAGTAGCTAGAGGGGGTTTAATGATCTCTTCTTCACTAGGCACTTTGACTGAAACCTCTTCTTGAATTGCTGTAGGTTCTTTTCCCTCTAATTTATTAATGATGGCATAAAAATATTTGAGATTCGCTTCTATTTCAATCGGATCGCTTGACGTGTTAATGATACTGAGTGTTTCAAACGCGTCTTCAATACGAAGGTTAGCTGCAACTCCTTTAAGTTTATGGGAGAGAATTTTAATATTATTTGTATCCCCTTTTAAAACTGCTTCAAAAAGTTCATCTTTAAATTCATAAGACTGTTGAATGAAATCGCCAATAAACTCTAAAATTAGATCAACAGGAAGGCCTAATTCATTTGCTGCAACATTTGGATCGAAACGATATGATTTATCAACTTTAAGATTGTCGATAAACTCTTTTTCGGCTTTGCTGTAATGAACATCTCCAAGCATAGGCTGCTCTACCGGTATTCTGGCAGGAGGGGTTGGAACTTCCGTCTCCCGATCTAATTTTGTATCTGCGATGGGAAGAGTCAGTTTTGCATATAAATCTTCTACTGGTTCAGATGGTACTTCAAAACGGTTTTCGGCATAGGAAGGGATATCCAATGTCCCCGGTTCACTAAGAGAAGTAGGTGTAATGTGCGTATAGTTAGGTAAAGACGAAGAAATAGCCGGAATAATAGGAGCTTTTTCTTCGTGCGGTATTATCAGAGTTGCAGGCTGAGGTTTCGGTGTAATGGTATGAGGTTTCGGTGTAATGGTATGAGGTTTGACCTCATCACCATTGATCGACTGTATATGGGTCATGTCGATCATATAGCTGTTTTGAGAAGGTTCAGAACAAAAGTAAACATTGTACACTTGAAGAGTGCAGGAAAAGGTGCGTCCATTGCCGTGAACTATAGCAGAACGGGCTTCAGAATCAGCATGAAGTAAAAAATCAATCCAACTGAAACTTTTAAAGTTATGGATATAACCTGGCTCTTGGGCAAATAAGTCGGCTACATCGTTGCAAACTTCTAATAAATCTTCTAAGGTAGTGTAATTAAGTAGCTTTAACCCCTCTTCATCAATACCCATGAATTCGTGTTTATGATTATAAAATAACACTCATACCTCCTATTGCTCTTGTTCAAGCATTTTTTTGTATAACGCCGACGTCTCTTCAATATTCTTTCGTGATGCAGGTTTTCGAGCAGCCATATAGCCTTTTAGCTGACCTTTACTGTCATACATAGGACTTACTTCTGTATCGACCCAATAATAACGACCGTCTTTTCTGAGGTTTTTAACCAACCCGTGCCAAATAGTACCGGCCTGGATTGTTTTCCACATTTGTTCGAACCCCGCTTTAGGCATGTCGGGATGTCGAATGATATTATGTGGCTGACCGATCAACTCATCAACACTGTAGCCAGAGATTTCGCAAAATTTCCGATTGGCAAATGTTATGACCCCATTAAGATCCGTTTCACTAACAATAGCACGCCCTTCAAAAAGATATTCTTCGTCGATTGGAATTGTTTTTTCCATTATTTGACCCCTTAGCTAAAAAACTGCTGAAAACACAATCCGTGGAATATGGCATAAACTCCATAAAAGATTACTTAGACATCTCTTCTTGATAACAATTTTGGATATTTTTTGCATCATTTACCCCGATAAGTTCTCTAAGTGTCTCAAAATCGCTTTTTGCAATGGCTTCAAATGTCCCATAATATTCAAGAAGTTTATGGATTTTTGCTTGAGAAATTCCATGTGTCGAAAGGAGTTTGGAGTGCTGATCGAGTTTTAGTTTGCTTTTCTTATGAAATGTAAGGGCGCTTCGGTGTGCTTCATCACGAAGCATTTGGACAAATTGCAGCCGTTTATCGGTACTTTCGAGTCGTAATGTCTCTTCATCGGTATGGAGAATATCGCGTGCGGAACCTTTTGCCCTGTGTGCTTTGGCATCAATTTTCTCTTTGCTGATAGCGATGACGTCGAGATGAATTCCATGGGATTTCAACAAATCAACCGCTAAAGCCCGTAATGTTTCTCCTCCGTCAAGCACCCAAAGATCAGGTGGAGGATTATCGGCAAATCCTTCGATACGACGACGCAGCATCTCTGACATTTGTCCGTATTCATCCCTCACATGCAGATGAAAGGTGCGATACCCTTTTTTATCAAAGTGCCCGTTATCATAGACTACCATAGCTCCGACAGTAGCGGTACCCCCGAAATGGGAGTTATCGAATATTTCGATCCTTCTTGGGAGGATCTCGAGTTTGAACAGCTCTTGAAGGGTATAGAGAAGCGATTCATTTGAGGGCTGTTGTGTCCGCAGCAGCTCGTGGGCATTGGTGAGTGCGAGATCGATCAACTCTTTTTTCCCTCCTCGTTGAGGTGTTTCAATGGACGCTTTTTTTCCGAAAAGAGCAGTGAGATGTTCATGAACCCATTCACGGGATTCAAACGGATGAGCGGTTAGGATAGGTGCGATTATAGGAGGTTTTTCATTTCCATAAAATCCTATTAATGTCCGTTCATACGCTTCATCAAGAGAAAACGAGAGGCTTAGAGGGAGAAAATCATGGGTACTTGAAGCGACTTTTCCCCCGCGAATAAAGAGTCGGAGTATACAGGCTCGTGTTTCATTCATTGCAATGGCAAATACATCATAGTTTTCGTTCGAAGCCATATCGATTTGGGAAGTAAGTTCACTTTTACTGATCCGTTCGATCCGATCTCTCAACACAAGTGCTTCTTCAAACCGGAGCGACTCGGAATAAAACTCCATTTTCGTTTCAAGTTGTTTGATAAGACGCCGTTTGTTTTGTATCCACTCGATCCCCTGCATGACCATCGGAAGATAGGTTTCGCGAGGGATAGGAAATTCACACGGGGCAAGACACTGTTCCATCTGATAAAACAAGCACCCCTTTTTCCCTTTTAGGCAGCTTTTTTTCTGTACCAGTTTCAGCAATTCGTAAAGAGAATCGAGAATATCCCGTGCCCCTACAGAAAAAGGGCCGAAATAGCGGACTCCTTTGCCCTTGATGATTTTGCGGGTGAGTTCGAATCGGGGGTAAGGTTCTTCCATATCGACGTAGAGGTAGGGGTAGGTTTTATCATCGCGAAGAAGGATATTGTATTTTGGTTTGAGCTGTTTGATAAGAGAATTTTCCAGGATGAGGGCGTCATGTTCATTTTCGACAATGATGTAATGCAATCCTACTGTTTCGGAAAGCATTTTTTGAATTCGTAATGATAATGTCATTTTAGGTGAGAGTGTCGGAGTGAGATTAAAATAGCTTTTAACCCGTTTCGAGAGATTTTTTGCTTTTCCGATGTAGAGAATTCTCCCTTTTTCATCAAGGTATTGATAAATTCCCGCTTGATGCGGAAGAGAGCGAATTTGATCAAGCATAGCGAATCTCTTAATGAGTAATTTATTCAAGCTATTATAACATCCCCATAGAAGAAGATGAGGGGATCAAATGGCAAAAAAAATAACTATTGCCTTATGTGCCGTCGCAATCGCGGCATTTTTTGGCGGATGTGGCTATAAAGCCCCTCCGTATTATACGAAACCTCAGCCGAAAGAGAACTCCTCCGGTGCGTTATGATGTAGTAATTATCGGTTCGGGCGTAGCGGGGCTGTATACGGCAATTGCACTGCCAAAAACGATGAAAGTTCTGCTTATCAATAAATCCTATCCGTGGGAATGCAATACCTATTATGCCCAGGGGGGTGTAACGACGGCGTACGATGATGCAGATATCGAGCTTCATATACACGATACCCTTGACGCAGGTGCAGGGATGTGTAATGCTCAGGCAGTTCGAATGATGAGTGAGCATTCGCAAGGGGTAATCCATGATTTGATCGATCGCGGTTTCGGGTTTGATAAAGACGAAGAAGGAAATCTCCTCTATACCAAAGAAGCTGCCCATTCACGGAGTCGTATTCTCCATGCCGGTGGAGATGCTACCGGACGTCATTTACACTTTTTTCTTTTAAACCAAAACCCCCATCCGATGCTCAGTGATGCAACAGTCGTCGACTTATTGATCGAAAACAATCAATGCTGCGGTGTGGAAGTGATCAACGAAGGAAAACGTCGACTGATTTATGCGGATAATGTTGTTATTGCCAGTGGCGGTGTCGGATCGCTGTATGAATACCATACCAACGCTTCGACAATCAGCGGTGATTTGCATGGGATTTGTATTGAGAAAGGGATTGAACTTGAATCTATGGAAATGATGCAGTTTCATCCGACCGTTTTTGTCGCTAATAACTGGGCACGCAAACAGCTCCTCTCCGAAGCACTCAGGGGAGAGGGGGCACATGTCGTCGATGAAAACGGATACCGTTTTTTATTTGAGTATGATCCTCGCGGTGAACTCGCGCCCCGTGATATCGTCAGCCGAGCGATTTATGATTACAAGCAGCGAAGTGGAAAACAGGTGTATCTCTCATGCGAAGATTTTGAAAGCGAGTATTTTAAAGAGCGTTTTCCGAATATTTATAAATCGTTGAACGATATGGGGTTTCATCTGCCGAAAGATCGGGTTCCGATCTCCCCTGCTTTTCATTATGCGGTAGGTGGGATTAAAACAAATATTGACGGAAGCATACCGGGTATTAAAGGGCTTTATGCCGCAGGAGAAGCGGCATCTACGGGTGTGCATGGAGCGAATCGATTAGCAAGTAATTCTTTGCTGGAAGGCCTCGTTTTTGCTCAAAAAGCAGCAGAATCCATCTTAACACATCCGCTAAAGAGTTGTGAGGGCCATTTTGAAATTTCAGAAGAGGTACTTGAATTTCCTGAAGATAAAGAGAAAAAAGATGCCCTCCGCCATATCATGTGGGATAACGTCTCTATTGTGCGAACCAAAAAAGGCTTACAGCATGCCAAAGAGGCGGTTGAAACGATGCTCGGTGAAAAGATTGGGCGATTGTTGCGTCTTCGGCTTTTGAGTGCACTATCGATTATTGAAGGAGCATTAAATCGTACCGAATCGATAGGTGTCCATTTTATGGTAGAAAATAATGCTTAGTGAATAATAATTTTCACGTTGTCCGATTTTGTTCGCATTTTCAGCCACACTTCGATTTTTTGACGTTCGCTTCTAGTTAGCCGTTTTTTGGCATCGGCATTGAGAATGAGACGGGTTGCACTGATATTATGCTCTGCTGCAGCCGAATCGTAATTTTCTGAAAGAATGACGTTATGGACTTTCGGGAAAAGCGTTTGAAGCTCGTTTGGAATCGCAGTATAGTATTCGCGGTTATGGGATAAAAGCTGTAGTTTTTCTTTTAGCTGAGCGATTTTTTTCTCTTTTTCCTGAAGGTCCGCTTTTGTATTTCGATACAAATCGGTAATAATATCGGCCTTTAGCGTTGACATATCAATCCCCTCTTGCTCACCGTTTTGATAAACTTTCAGTTTGGCTTTTTCTAACCCTGCGCTTGCGAGACGTGCACTAATGTTGTTGAGTTCACTTTGCGGAATATAGTCTCCTATCAAGAAAACTTTTACCTCTTCTGTTTGCGGATCAATTCTTACCTGTGCCACATTGGTATTTTTAAAATTCAGTTGATCATTCACAAAAGCGGTTGCTTTGGCTTTAAAAACCTCTTTACTGACGAGTTGATACGCTAAATAAGAACTTGGAATGATGGTTAAAATGGCTACAACGATGATATAGCGTTGTGCCCGTTTCGCCACATCCGGATCAACGTATTTTTTTTCGCTTATGTTAAAAGCACGGACAATTAAAAATGCGGATAAAGCGATAAAGACAAAATTGATCGTATAGAGATAGAATGCTCCGAAAAAGTAGTTCCAATGTCCTGTTGCCAGTCCAAACCCTGCCGTACAGAGCGGCGGCATCAGTGCCGTTGCGATTGCAACCCCCGGAATAACATTGCTTTTTTCTTTTCGGGTTGCCGCAACAATACCTGCCAATCCGCCGAAAAGGCCGATTAATACATCCCATACGGTCGGTGTCGTCCGTGCCAAAAGTTCCGATTGGGCCGTATCCAGGGGTGAGATCAAAAAATAGAGCGTTGATGTCAACAGACCGATCAGCGTCGCAATTGCTAAATTTTTAAATGCTTGACGAATAAGGGTAAAATCATTGATTCCGGCGCCATAGCCGATCCCCATGATGGGTCCCATAAGCGGTGAAATCAACATTGCCCCGATAATAACAGCGGTAGAATTGACGTTGAGCCCGATCGATGCAACAAAAATAGCAAACATTAAAATCCATAAGTTTGCCCCTTTCATGTGTACATCACTTCGAATACGCTCATCAATTACCGTATCTTCGGCCTTATCATCGGTAAGGCTTAATCGTTCCCGTAGCATCGCTTTGGCATTTAACCAAAAACGGTGTTCTTCAGTATTGGTCATCTTTATGATTCCTTTAGGGTTTTAAATACTGATTTTATAGTTTTAAGATACTCTTGTATTAAATCTTAAACATGTTTACAGTATCCTTTTACACTTTAAACTATCCAAATCTTGCACCTAAAGGCTTACCCGTGAAAGATGTCAGTATCATCGTCCTCGATTTCGGCTCCCAGTACACTCAGCTGATCGCTCGCCGTTTGCGCGAAGACAAAATCTATTGTGAAGTCCTTCCTTATCACACGAAAATTGATGCGATCAAAGCGAAAAATCCGCAAGGAATTATCCTCAGCGGCGGTCCTTCATCGGTGTATAACAAAGATGCTTATGAAGTCGATCAAGGAGTCTATGCTCTTGGAATCCCTGTTTTAGGGATTTGTTACGGTATGCAGCGTATTGCCGTTGACTTTGGCGGTTCGGTTATCCGAAGTGATCATCACGAATACGGCAAAGCGGAACTCACCATTGATATGACACAGCACTCTGTCCTTTTTGAAGGGTGTGAAGACGAACGTGTTGTATGGATGAGCCATTCCGATAAAGTAGATGTATTGCCGGAAGGTTTTGTTCCGATCGCCTATTCGCCGAATTCTCCGTACGCGGCAATTGCCAATGAAGCAAAAATGGTTTACGCGATGCAGTATCACCCTGAGGTTAACCACTCGGAAGAGGGATACTTGATGCTTCGTAATTTTGCCCGTAAAATCTGCGGTATCACCGAAAAATGGGATATGGGACATTTCCTCAAAGAACAAATTGTCAAAATCCGTGCTCAGGTCGGAGAAGGAAAAGTTCTTTGTGCTCTCAGCGGCGGAGTTGATTCATCTGTTGTCGCGGCATTATTGTACGAAGCAATCGGGAATCAGTTGATTCCTGTATTTGTCGATAACGGGCTTCTTCGAAAAGGAGAGCGTGATTCGGTTGAGAATATTTTCAAAGTGCATCTCAAAGTTCCTCTCGTTGTAGCAGATGCTTCGGAAATTTTCCTTGGAAAATTAGCAGGGGTAACCGATCCGGAAACTAAACGCAAAATTATCGGACATACCTTTATCGAAGTGTTTGAAGCGGAAGCAAAAAAACACGACGGGATCAAATTCCTTGCACAAGGGACATTGTATCCGGACGTTATCGAATCGGTTTCGGTCAACGGGCCTTCCGTAACTATCAAATCACACCATAATGTTGGCGGATTGCCGGATTGGATGGATTTTGAATTGATTGAACCTCTTCGCGATCTCTTTAAAGACGAAGTACGTAAACTCGGTCTTGAACTTGGTCTGCCGGATTCGCTTGTTAACCGTCATCCGTTCCCTGGGCCTGGTCTTGGAATCCGAATTATGGGTGAAGTGAACAAACCGGATCTTGATTTACTTCGCGAAGCCGATGCGATTTTGCTCGATGAGTTGAAAGCAAGCGGTTATTACACTAAAACATGGCAGGCATTTGCAGTTCTTCTTAATGTTAAATCAGTCGGTGTTATGGGCGATAACCGTACGTATGACAACACGGTATGTGTCCGTGTCGTCGAAGCGGTGGACGGTATGACGGCAACGTTTGCCCATCTTCCTCATACGTTGTTGGAGCGTATCAGTCGTCGTATCATCAACGAAGTGGACGGGATAAATCGTGTCGTATATGACATCAGTTCCAAACCGCCTGCAACGATCGAGTGGGAATAAGGCGCTCTCTTGCGCCCTGTTTATCTCATCTCCAAGACTCCCTATGAGGGCGTCATCCATATCCCTATCCTTACGATCTCATTTTTAAATCCTACTATCGATTTTACCCAGTATGAGGGGATTATTCTCACCTCCAAACAAGCACTAATCGCTTTAGAAAAGTACACATTTACATGGGATACCCTACACTGTATCTGTGTATCAGAAAGTACGGCTGAAGCGGCGCGACAAGCAGGTGCCGTGCATGTAGAGACAGGTGACGGTTACGGAAAATCGATTCCGGGTATGTTGAGTGCAAAAAAACGCAATGGCAAATGGCTCTATCTTCGTCCGAAAGTGATTGCATCCGAATGGGTTGAAACGGCCAGAGGGCAGGGAATACCTATTGATGAAGCCGTTGTGTATGAAACAACCTGCAATAAAGAGGCAAATACATATCACATTGAAAAAGATGCCGTTTTAGTTTTTACATCGCCATCATCGATTAAGTGCTTTTGCGCATTGTATTCTATCCTGCCGACACATAGCATTGTCGCTATAGGAAAAACGACTCAGAGTGCTTTTCAAAATGCGAAAGAGGTCTTTGTAAGTCCCCAAGCCAGTGTCGCTTCAGCCGTACAGCTGGCACAAGAAATTGCGCAAAATTCATCACCCTTTTAAGCTTTTAAAGCTATAATTGTTTTATCTGGGTGAAGCGAGTAACCGCATTTTGAGGGTTCTACATATACAATTAGTCACAGCCGTAGTCGTCTTTGGGTGCCGATGATCTTGTTTGAGTACGCAAGTATGAGAGATTGTCGCCGGAAGAGACGCTCGAGTGGCTTTATTCGGCTTTGAGAACCGAAGCTACTGCGAAACGCCCGCCCGGGCTTTTACCTTATTTGAGAGGCGTTAACGTGTTTCAGATAAGATAATTAAATTTTTTCTCAAGGTGATCTATGCGAGTAATGGTAATCGGAAGCGGCGGACGCGAATTTTCGATCGGGAGAGTATTGAAACAAGACCCTGCGGTTACAGCGCTCTATTTTGCTCCGGGTAACGGTGCGACAACGATGTTGGGCGAAAATGTTGCGATTAAAGATTATGAAAAATTGGCGGACTTTGCAGTAGAAAATAAAATTGATCTCACGATTGTAGGGCCGGAAGGGCCGCTCAGTGACGGTGTTGTCGATGTGTTTAAAGCCAAAGGGTTAGTTATTTTCGGTCCTTCAAAAGCAGCAGCACAGTTAGAAGGTTCAAAAGTCTATATGAAAAACTTTTTGGCCAAATACGCCATTCCGACGGCACGCTATATCGAGACCGATCATATCGGCGATGCGTTTAAATTTATCGAATCTCTTACCCCTCCGGTTGTCGTAAAGGCAGATGGCTTGTGTGCCGGTAAAGGGGTCATCATCGCGATGAGCCATGAAGAAGCAAAAGTAGCCGTCTCTGAGATGCTTAGCGGAAAATCGTTCGGGGATGCAGGTAAACGGGTTGTCGTCGAAGAGTTTCTGGACGGTTATGAACTCTCAATGTTTGCGTTGTGCGACGGGAAGGATTTTATCCTGCTTCCGGCGGCACAGGACCACAAACGCCTCTTGGATAACGATGAAGGTCCCAATACGGGTGGAATGGGTGCCTATGCTCCGACACCGCTTGTAGACGATGTCATTTATGAGAAAGTAAAAGATCGCATCGTCCGTCCGACCCTAAAAGGGATGCAGGAAGAGGGGGCTCCGTTTGAGGGGGTTCTTTTTATCGGTCTTATGATCGTTAACGGTGAACCGATTACTCTGGAATTTAATGTTCGTTTCGGAGATCCGGAATGTGAAATTCTTATGCCGCTTCTTAAAACCCCGGCCAGTGAACTTTTTTACAAAGCGGCAACCAAACAACTCGATACTCTTAATGTCGAGTTTCATGACAAGTATGCGGTCGGTATTGTCATGGCAAGCCGTAACTACCCGTATGATAACTCGGAACCGGCAGAGATTATCGTCGATGAGATCCATCATGATGAAATTGCCCAAAATACCCATATTGCGTATGCCGGTGTGATTGAGGAAGACGGTAAACTCTATGCTTCTGGAGGGCGTGTTCTGGTATGTGTTGGGGTAGGAGAGAGTATCAAAGAGGCGAGAGATCGTGCCTATATGTTGTGCGGTCAAGTCCATTTTGCCGGTAAAAAACTCCGTACCGATATTGCGTATCAAGCACTGCGATAATGGATGAGCAACTCGATACGCTGATTCAGCGTGAACATCTAGAACTCGCCTCTATACGTCAGCGTGCCGCAGCGTTCGGGATTGATGAAGTACTTCTTTCGGTATTATTGATGATCATTTTGTGGGACACAATGTCCAAGGTTCAAACGCTCGAAGCGATGATTTCGGTTACGAACAGCTTTCTCCTCGAATACATGAGCATTAAAATCATCTATCAAACCTTTTTTACGATGCAATACGGCGGCAGTATCGGCAAGATTATTATGAAAATCCGTGTGATTGAGATCGCTACACTCTCTAATCCCGGTTTCCTCAGTTCCTTTAATCGCAGTGTTTTCAGGGTGATCAGCGAAGCTCTTTTCTACTTAGGATTTGTCTGGGCAATTCTGGACCCTTATCGACGCAGCTGGCATGACCGCACAGCACGTACATTGGTAATCAATGCGTAAATTTTACTGGATCAGTCTGATCGCATCGACCGTTTTATTGGGCGATGAACACGTTGAACTCTACGGAACGACGGCTGATACAAACGGCTCAATTGCAACAGTTACGGGAAATCCGGTTGTTTTATATAAAGATCAAATACTGAGTGCCGATACATTTACATATGATCGCAATACCAGTATTATCGAGGCTAAAGGGTCAGTAAATATCTTCAAGGCAAATCAATTTCATGCGATGAGTGACTATTCGCGTGTCGATTTGGCAAATGATACGCGTTATTCAAAACCTTATTATATATTTGATCAAGAGAACGGTTTGTGGATCAATACGGCTGAAGCGCAAACCTGTAAAAATGATATCGATTTAGCGAGCGGTGCGCTTTCCGGATGCGATTCGCAAGACCCTTTATGGAAAATACGTTTTAGCAGTGCCGATTATAATACCGATAATATGTGGGTGAACCTCTATAATGCCCGATTGGTGATTAACGATCTACCGGTGTTTTATCTCCCGTATTTTGGATACCCTACGGATAAAACGCGACGCAGCGGATTATTGATCCCGACATTCGGATGGTCGAATTCGGAAGGATTTTACTACCAACAACCAATCTATTTTGCACCGCAAAATTGGTGGGATCTAGAATTACGTCCTCAGATCAGAACAATGCGTGGAGAGGGGATTTATGGAGATTTACGATTTGTAGATACTCCATCTTCCAAAGGATCAATTGGAGGAGGCTATTTCAATGAACAAGGACGTTACGCAAAAGAGAAAGATCTAGCTAATTTGAAACATTATGGATATGCTATTAATTATCAACATAGTGCCCCATTAAGGGAATGGTTTGATATAAATTTAGAGGGAGAATCAGGTTTATATGTAAAAGGATCTTGGATGAACGATGTTGATTATCTGAATCTTCAACACAGTGATTTGACACAAAATATTACTGATAATCAAATTATATCCCGGGTAAATGGCTATTACAGCAGTGAAGAAAATTATATTGGAATGTACGTTAAACATTATCAATATTTAAATAAAGCCAGTAATGCACAAACCATCCAGACTCTTCCAAGTCTCCATTACCATCGTTATCTTGAGAGTTTTTTCGCAGATCACCTCCTTATCAACGCAGATGCAACAGCCACAAATTTTTATCGTCCTGAAGGTAAAAATGCGGTGCAAGGCGATTTTACTGTTCCTATGACGCTTCAAACGGCTTTATTTGATGAATATCTTGATCTCAGCTATACCGCGACAGCAAGGTCTAAAGTGATCGGTTTTTACGGGAACGGACTCCCGGGAGAAACAGGAAATTTGTACAATCAAGGTCTGTATGCATCTCTCGATCACACTGTTTCTCTTTCCTCGACTTTGATTCATCCGTATGAGACGATGACCCATGTAATTACCCCTTCTGTCAGTTATAGTGCATCAGGCAACCGGTACTATCACGGATATTATGATACGTATCGTACAAACGGTGAATGCATTGTTGGAAGTACAAATCCTGCGTGCGAATTTTATACCTTGAATGAACCGAGCAATACCCTCTCTTTTGGCGTCAATAACTATCTTTTTGAAGGAAATAAACAATTTCTTGTCGATAGACTTTCCCAAAATTTTCGTTATGATAAACAGGGAAGCTATTACGGGGAGTTACAAAATGAATTAGAATGGGAAATAAGCAGTGCCATATCCTATTACAATCAAACTGCTTTCAACCATGATCGTAACCTTATAACGAAAGAACAAAATACAGTTAGGTATAATGATGGAATCGTAACGGCAGGTGTGAGTCATTATTATTCAGATGAGCTGCGTAATAATAGTCCTATGTATGCAAGCTATTGGACAGCGGATGCGGCATATCAATACAATCATGATTATCGGATTTTTGGGCTCGTAGCGTATGATTACCACGAAAATTTGCTCAAACGAAGTGAAATCGGATTTTTACACACGCAACGGTGTCTTGATTTCGGTATTCGATATGTCCAAAATCGACGTCCTCTTTTGACCAATGCCAATGGAGCGGATTCTGTGGATGATTCGTATATTTTTATTACCATTATTCTCAAACCCATCGGTGGGTCTGAATTTAATTACAAACTAACCAATTAAAGAGGGTAGAGTATGAAACTGGAAGCAAAAATCGGTCTCTTTGTCGTTATGGCTTTGAGTGCATTGTTGATTCTCTCAACTCAGGTTACATCCCTGGGCAAATGGGGAAGTAAAGGCTATATAATTGAAGCGTATGTGGAAGATGCGTCCGGTATCGAAAAGCATACGCACGTATTGATGAATGGAGTAACGGTCGGAGATGTCGAAAAAATTACAATCGAAGGAAAACAGGTAAAGCTAACCCTTTTGATTGATGATGGGATAAAAATTCCGGATGATTCATCGGTAATCGTTACACAAGAATCGCTATTAGGATCTAAAGTAATCAATATTATTGTAGGGGATTCTACAGGAATACTCGGTTCCGGTGGAACACTTGCCCAAAGTAAGCGTTATGCATCGTTTGATCAGACGAGTGATTCCGTCAATGCCGCCGCAAAAGAGTTGGAACTTCTTCTGCATGATTTAAGAGGGACTTTGGATGATGAACATCGTAAAGCGATTCAGGATGCGATTATTGCGTTCCGAAATGTTGGAACGAATCTTAATGGTGTGATTGTCGATAATCGCGATGATCTGCATGATGCAATTGCCAATTTCAGAGCAATGAGTGCCGGATTTGCGACGACTGCCGATACGGTGAATAAAGATTTGCCTAATATTATGGCACGGATCGATTCATTGACAACACGAATGGATAATATTAGCGGTGCGCTCGAACATAAGCTTCCGGATGCCGTGGATAAATTTTCATCGATTGAAGACAATGTCAGTACGATTCTGGTAGAGAACCGTGCATCTCTCAAAGATACGATTCAATCGGCAGGCGATTTTTTCAAAGGCGGTCAGGAAGCGTTTAATAAAGTGGATGCCATGTTGGGAAGCTTTACCGCTAGTGAACTACAGGTGGCAATGCATACTGATTACATGATGCGCGATCAATACGGCAAAATTTATTTAGGGGTTAATTATCTTCCGAATCCTGAAACCTATTATATGTTTGATTTGATCAGTACGGATGACTACTCGAAAAACTCGAATAGAGCTTTGGGAAATCCGACACTGCATGAAAAAGGGAAAACCTATTATTCGGCACAATACGGGAAACGTTTTGATAATACATTGCTTCGTTTCGGTGCGATTGAATCGACCGGCGGTGTCGGAGTTGATTATTTTATGAATCATGATAAGTTGAAATTTACCGCTGAAGCGTTTGATTTTAATGCAATTAACGACTTCCGGTCTACAAGTGCACATCTTAAAGCACAGGTTCGGTATCAGATGTTGAAACATCTTGAGCTATATGGCGGATGGGATAATTTCCTCAATCCGGGTTCACAAAATGTTTATTTGGGTCTTGGTCTCCGATTTATCGATAACGATTTGAAATACGTTATCGGCGGCGCCTCTTCAATGAAACGATAAAAAAAATGGAGAAATAATGAAATACAATGTAGAACTTGACTTACGTAACAAAAAAGAAGGATACGCATTCGGTCAAGTAGCAGCACAAGCCAACGGAGCTGCGTGGCTTAAATGCGGAGATACCGTTATTTTAGCAACCGTTGTTATTGATGAGACCGATTTTGTGGATGAAGATTTTTTACCGCTTACCGTACAATACATCGAAAAAAGTTATGCTGCCGGAAAATTTCCGGGCGGTTTTATCAAGCGGGAAACCAAACCGAGTGATTTTGAAACATTGACGTCACGTATCGTCGATCGCTCATTACGTCCTTTATTTCCAAAAGGATTTGCGAATCCGATCCAAATCACTATTATGGTACTCAGCGCCGACCGTGAAGCGGATTTACAAGTTTTGGCACTCAACGCCGCATCTGCGGCATTGTACGTTTCAGACGTTGATATTTTCAATTCGGTGAGTGCCGTTCGTGTAGGGAAA
Organism: Sulfuricurvum sp.; assembly: GCF_028681615.1. NCBI lineage: Bacteria > Pseudomonadati > Campylobacterota > Epsilonproteobacteria > Campylobacterales > Sulfurimonadaceae > Sulfuricurvum > Sulfuricurvum sp. The sequence goes on along the minus strand of NZ_JAQUHV010000001.1, from coordinate 310,053 downwards.
ATTAATGATGAGATCGTGTTTAATCCTACGAGAAGTCAATTAGAAAACAGTACGCTTGATTTGTATTTGGCCGGAAGCAAAGACGATATGCTGATGATTGAAATGCAAGCACTCGGAACAAACGAGATGGAGATAATTGATATCGGCATGATTGATCCGATGGTGGATCCTGTTATGGGCTCATCCGCAATTGCAATACGCAAGAGCAATGCACTTCCTGAAGATGAGTTGATTAGTGTTCTGTCTCAGGCTCAAGAGGCCCTTTTTGAAGCGAACAGTGCCTACGAAAAGGCTTTTAAACCGTTTGCAAGCGAACCGTTTGAACTTCAATACGTTATCAGTGAAATCAATGCTGAAATGGTTGAGTATGTTCGCACACATCATACGGATGATATCAAACGGGGCATCAGCCAAATGGCAAAAACGGAGCGCAGTACAGCATTGCGAACGATCCGTAAATCCATTCTAAAAGAAAAACCGGAATGGAATGAACATGAGTTAAAAAAAGCGATTGAATCGGTAAAACGTACTATGGTTCGATCTCAAATTTTGGACGATAAAGTGCGTGCGGACGGTCGGGGGCTTGCTGAAGTACGCCCGATTAAAATTGAGACGAACGTATTGCCGAGTGCTCATGCCTCCGCACTCTTTACGCGCGGTCAAACACAGGCATTGGTCGTGTTGACGCTAGGCGGGCCAAAAGATGCCCAAATGTATGAAAATCTCACAGACAGCGGAACCCAAAATGAAGCTTTTATGGTTCATTACAATTTTCCGGGATTCAGTGTCGGTGAGCCTTCCCCTATCGGAGCGCCGCGTCGACGAGAACTGGGTCACGGAAATTTAGCGAAACGGGCGTTAGAAGGGGTATGTGTCAGCAACGGACAAACGGTCCGTTTGGTGTCAGAAATTCTCGAATCCAACGGTTCTTCGTCTATGGCGACAGTATGCGGCGGTTATATGGCACTGCGTGCCGGAGATATCGAAATGGCAGACCCGATTGCTGGTGTTGCGATGGGAATGGTTGCAGAAGGGGATCGTCACGCGATTTTGACGGATATCATGGGGTTGGAAGATCATGACGGTGATTTGGATTTCAAAGTAGCAGGCTCGAAAGAGGGCATCACAGCTATGCAGATGGATATTAAACTCGGCGGTATCCGCTTAGATGTCCTAAAAGAGGCTCTTTATCAGGCAAAAGAGGCCCGTGCACACATTATTGATATCATGATGAGCAGTGAAGAGCATATTGAGCTCAATGAGGGGACATTGCCGAGTACCGATCTTTTCCATATCGATCCGAGTTTTATCGGTGATATTATCGGACAGGCGGGTAAAACGATTCGCGAAATCATTGAACGTTTTGACGTTACGATCGATATCGATAAGAAAAAAGGTTCTGTCAAACTCACCGGTAAAAACCGTGATGGGCTCCGCGGAGCGCGCGATCATATCGAAGGAATCGTCAGCGGTGCGACTCCGGTTGAAAAAGTGGAATACAAAGTGGGTGACATTGTCAAAGGAAAAGTGAAAAAAATCGTCGACTTTGGGGCATTTATCGAACTCCCGGGCGGGGTAGACGGATTGATTCATATCTCTAAACTTTCCGATGGACATATCAGCCGTGTTAGTGATGTGCTGAAAGAAGGGGACGAATTGATGGTAGAAATCGTCGAATTCAAAGGAAATAAGATCGGATTAGGGCGAGCTAAGTAATTTTTTAGCTCATCCTCACTATACTTCCAGCCACAAAGTGATAAGTAGGGACACTATCCGAACGGACTTTGATATTATTCACGGAGATTACTCATGAAAAAAGTATTTTTTCTTTTGCTTGCTCTTGTAGCTTCTGTATTCGGTGCGGACGAAGCTGCAGCTGTTGTTGAAACTGCTGTAGACGCTGCTCCAGCTGTAGCTGCTGCATCTGCAGACGTTGCTAACCAAACATTGAAAGCGTATTCTATGATCGCTGCCGGTGTTGGTCTTGGTTTGGCTGCTCTTGGTGGAGCAATCGGTATGGGTAGCACTGCTGCTGCAACTATCGCAGGTACAGCTCGTAACCCGGGTCTTGGCGGTAAATTGATGACTACTATGTTCATCGCTCTTGCAATGATCGAAGCACAAGTTATCTATACACTTGTTATCGCTCTTATCGCTCTTTACGCTAACCCATATTTGGCTGCGTAAGTTTCGACTTTTCTTCTGATCAGCTTCGGCTGATCACTTTCTTTTTTAACGCGGACGTGGTGGAACGGTAGACACACTACCTTGAGGTGGTAGCGCATTACGTGTGTGGGGGTTCAAATCCCCCCGTCCGCACCATCCTTCATTTTAAATCAATAATATAAACTTCAAAATTTTAAAGAACATACCTCAATCCCTCTTCATTGATCCTTACTTTAATGGTGTATAATCATTCTAATTGATTTTAGGATAATAATTATGCTTCTCAGTGATCTTGTTACGTATAAAAACGATTGCATCAGTATTGATTCAACGCTTAATGATGCGATAGACAGAATGGGTCAAGAGGGGATCAGCCATGTTATTGTCGTTGAGAATGACTCAGCCATCGGAATTCTTACCCTTAAAAATATAATTGAGTTCTATCGGAATGGAACTGATGGAGATATCAAAGCGATTGATGTTGCGAGCTATCCTGTCCTTTCGATTCATAATGACCGCCCTGTAGAAATGGCGATTGAATTGATGATCGATTATGATGTACGCAGATTGGTACTGATTGACGAAAAAGAGAATTATATTTCCACTTTGCTTCAGAGTGACATTCTTACTTACTATGAGAATAAAGTCCATACAGCCCAAGAAGTGTTCCAGTGTCTGAACCGCCGGAACCGTGCGGTGTCGGTACACCATGACGCTAGTATCTTAGAAGCGATTAACCTTCTCCAAAGTGAAAACAGAGATGTCCTTATTGTGCTGGAAAACAATACTCCTGTCGGAATCGTAACAGAACAGGATGTCTTAGAATTGGCGTATCGGGAAATATCAAGCAGTGAACCAATCGCCCGTTATATGCATTTTCCCATCATCACTGTGGAGATGAATGAGAAAGTCCATGATGCAATTGATATGATGAGAGAACGGGGTGTCCATCATTTGATGGTCAAAGGAAGAGAGAACGATATGTATCTCTTGTCTGAAAAAGATTTGGTTCTCAATTACAACACGGCCTTGGAAGTAAAACTCGAATCAAAATTGCGCGATACCAAAGCAACGTATAATTTATTGGGGCTTGCATTTTGTGAAATCATTGATTTGGGAGAACAGCAGATTATAAAATGGCTGAATGCCGAAGCAATGATGACCTTTCAGGTTAAAATCGATGACTGCGTATCCAAAATGTTTCCGGATAAGATTTGGCAGACACTTTTACTCACTTTGCGGACACAGGGTGGCGTGGATAAAGAGAAGATTGAAATTAATGATCGCGTATATGAAGTAACACTGATCGAAGCTGAGGTCAATAATCAGCCTATCATGAAACTTTTTTTAAACGATATAAGCGAGCTGGTTCGGTTGGGTGAAGAGTTGCGCAAAACGATGGAATATACGATCGAGCTTGAACAGGAGAAAAGCCGGCTCTATCTGGATGTCGCATCGGTCATGTTTTTGGCGTTGAACAAAGAGGGAAAAGTCGACCTGATTAATCCAAAAGGGTGTCAACTTTTAGGAATCACTCAGGAAGATGCAATCGGGAAAGATTGGTTTGAAACCTTTACATCCAACGAAGACAGAGAGATGACAAAAACACTGTTTGCAGACGTTGTCTCCGGAAAAAGGGATGTAGTAGAGTATTATGAAAATAAGGTATATACCAAAGAGGGAAATACTCGAGTCATAGCGTGGCACAATGCACTGTTAAAAGATCGCAACGGAGAGATTATCGGGACATTTTCTTCGGGGGAGGATATCACCAAAATCCGAGAATCGGAGCGTGAAATCGAGCGGGTGACACATTACGATGTATTGACCAATCTGCCGAATCGTCTACTTTTAGGAGCACGGTTAGAACACTCGATGCAGAGGGCAAAACGTGAGAAAACAAAGGTTGCCGTGTTGTATGTGGATATTGACAATTTTAAAGACATTAATGAGTCGTACGGGTACAATGTAGGGGATTTGGTTATTAAACGGATCGCTTCAGGGATGAGAACGCTGATACGTCAGGAAGATACGATTTCGCGGGTAGGGGGTGACGAGTTTGTCATCATACTTGAAGAGATAGAAGAGATCAGTCAATGTGAACGTACGCTGAATCAGATTATGCATCTTTTTAAAGAACCGATAGATACGTCATTTGGTGATTTGAAATTGACGGCAAGCATCGGGATTACTATTTATCCTGATGATGCGGAAGATGGAGAAACGCTTCTAAAAAATGCCGATATCGCGTTGCGCCGTGCTAAAGAGAGCGGACAAAACAGCTATTATTTTTATACGCAGGAAATGAGTGTCCAATTATTCGAACGGGTACTTATGGAGCGGGAACTCCATCGTGCAGTTGAAGAAAAGGAATTTATCGTTTACTATCAGCCGCAGATTGATCTTAAAAGCGGCAAGGTGATCGGTGCGGAAGCATTGGTTCGATGGCAGCACCCGTCGATCGGGATCGTACGGCCAGATATGTTTATCCTGTTGGCCGAATCCAACCGTCTTATCATCCCTATCGGTGAACAGGTATTGGCTCAAGCGTGTGCAGCGGTTAAACGCCTTATTGAACAGGGATTATTTAAAGGGAGAATATCGGTTAATGTATCGGGAAAACAGTTTGAACGTCCCGATGTCGTTGAAACGATCCATCGGATAATCACCGAAAGCACGTTGGCACCTGAGTTTGTCGAGTTGGAGATTACAGAGAGTGTCTTGATGAGCGATCCGAAGGAATTAGGAGAAAAACTCATAGCATTAAAGGCGCTCGGAATTGAGGTCGCAATCGATGATTTCGGTACAGGCTATTCAAGTTTGAGCTACCTCAAAAGTTTTTCGATCGATAAACTGAAAATTGATCAGTCGTTTGTTCGCGGCATCCCCTCTGACGAACAAGACAGTGCAATTGTCAAAGCGATCATAGCTATGGCCCATGCACTTGGGCTTACGACGATTGCTGAGGGAATAGAAGATGAGATCCAGGCGAGTGCACTGAAAGAATGCGGATGTCAGCAGGGACAGGGATATATATACGCCCGACCACTCAGTGAAGAAAAATTTGAGGAATTTTTGAAGTATAATGATATATCCAAATCATAAGGATAAAAAATGGCCTATATTGCACAATTAAAACATTTGATTCAAAACGAGTTGATTCCTGATGTCGAAGAACATATTGACGATATTTTTGAATCTATAGCGTCGCAGAAAGATGCGACTCCCCAAGAACGCGCACAATTAGAAGATATGCAAGCACTTCGTGATGAGTATAAAGAGCTTCTCAAAGAGATCCAAAGCGGTGACGTTGATGAAGAAGAAGCGGAGCAGCTTTATACCGAGCTTACCTCTATGCGAGAGAGCGATGAGGGGGATGAGGATGATGATATGCTCTACGATGACGAGGACGAGGAAGACGAAGACGACTATGATGAGTTCGATATTGATGCTGAAGACGATCAGTATTAATGGCAAAATACGTTTTACTCGATACTGAGACAACAGGGGCCGGAGATTCGGATCGAATCATCCAGCTCGGTTTTATGGTTTTGGACGGCAAAAACGTCGAAGTTCATAACGATTTATGTTCAGCTCCTCTGCCTATCGGATACGGAGCAATGGAAGTACACGGAATAACTCCCGATATGATTGAAGGAAAACCGCCGTGTACCGAAACATCTGCTTTTCAAGCATTATGTGCTCTGAATGCTCCCGAAAATGTTCTTATTATCCATAATGCCCCTTTCGATTTAGGGATGTTGGCCAAAGAGGATTTTACGTCGCAGATGCGTTTGATTGATACGTTACGGTGTGCACGTCATCTATTTGAGGATGAAGAAGCCCATCGATTGCAGTATTTTAGATATCGTCTCGGGTTGTATAAAGTCGAACAAGCCGAAGCAGATGCTTTGGGGATTGAAGTAAAAGCCCACGATGCGATCGGTGATGTTTTGGTATTAAAATTATTTCTTAGTGAGCTTCGCAAACGGTTGCAAGAGCGGTTTGAGGGGGCTAATCCGATCGATAAGATGGTCGAGTTGACTCAGACACCGGTATTTTATACAAGGCCGCTTAAATTTGGAAAATATAAAGGTAAAACCTTGACCGAAATTGCCGAAGCGGATAAAGGGTATCTCACTTGGATGCTCGGCAATATGGACAGTCTCGATGAAGATATGCGTTACAGCATCGGGAAGGTTTTAGGTTAAAATGTCGTTTTTGTTGATGTTGCGATTTCGCTGAGGCGGTACGCTGCATCGACATGACCGTTTTTCATCGCTTTTTTCCACCACTCCATTGCCTGATCGATGTCTTTTTCGACCCCCTCGCCGTAAAAATAGATCATCCCCATATGAAACTGCGCTTCTGAATTACGTTTGTATGCAGCTAAAGGGTGAAGTATTTTGTAGGCTTTTTCAAAGTCTCCCGCATCGTAAGCGGCAATTCCCTCGTAAAGTTCTTCCATCGTTAAAATCCTTTTAAACTATTGATGACATTATACCTTTGTGTGAGTTTTTTAGAGTGAGTGAATATAATACGCGTTATGAACTACAATGAGCTAAGCGGAAAATCGATTCTATTGTTAGGTAAAACCCGTGCTTTGAATATGGAGGAGTTTGATACTCTCTTGAAACTCCATAAAATTGAGCGTATCGGCAGTTACAATGATGAGGTCGCTTTGATCATTGAGGGGCGGATGATGAACCCGTACGAACAGGCAGAATCGGCACGTCTGTATGAAATGCAAAGTTGCCCTATCGTCGAACTCTCAGGCGTAGAAGAGTGGTTATGCCGATCCATTGAACCTAACCGGTTATTAATGAGTCTCAAACTTTCCCGTAATCAGGAACGGCTTGTCGATTTTTTGCAAAATCCTTACATAACGGATGAACTGTTTTTCAAACTTCTCAAACTCTATGATTGGCAGAATGAGGGGTTGTTTGATAATGACACAAATCGGGACGTAACCGCTTCGATCATCGGGCGTTTTTATGCAGATCTGGAGCGAAATCATAATGTCCAGTATGCGATGAGCGGGTTGGCGCATCTGATCGAGCGTTACGGCAATGCAGAGTTGATCGAGGCAATATCGCAACTTGCTCCGATAGCGCATGAAATCAAAAATCCTACCGATCGCTCCTATCACGGGGTACTGGATGCGATTGCATTGCACCCCGATACTCCCGAATCACTGCTTCGACTGTTGATTAAAGAGCGGTCTGAGCTTTTGGCGCATCGGGTTCCCCTTTCGCTTGAAGAGGAGCTGTTGAAAGTCGAAAAACTTCACCCGATTTTGGCACAGAATGAATCACTCTCCCATCGAGGAGCACAGTTGTTAGCCGATACGGCAGGTGAGCTTTTGGCCAAACACATTGTTTTGGATGAAGGGTGGTTTGAACGCTTTGCCGCTGTATATCCTCTCCAACTGGCATCGAATCCCACACTTACCGAATGGATGCAAGAGAAACTGATCCGGAGTGATAATGATGAGGTGATGAATGCATTGGCATCCAACAGCGCTTTGAGCCCGGAACGATGTGTTTTTCTTTATTCTCTAGGTAGATTTTCGGGGGCATTGGCAGCTAACCCCTCTTTGCCGGATACGATTTTAGAAGAGTTGTCCCAAAGCAATGATCCCTCTGTTTTAGGGGCACTGGCTGCCAATCCCTCTACACCGATCGATGTGTTGTATCAACTCTCGTTGGATCAGAGGTTTGAGCGAAGCGTTAAAACGAATCCGACGTTCGGAAAACATATACAAACTCACAACATAGGATGGAGCTGATGCGCACCAAAGATACGATAGAGACGATGCGATCTATGATCGATTCGAAGATACCGACATTTCTGTGGGGAGCTCCGGGGATCGGGAAATCGTCCATCATCAAACAAATTGCCCGTGAAAACGGCATTGAATGCATCGATCTGCGTTTGTCGCTGATGGATCCGACCGATCTCAAAGGGATACCGTTTTACGAGAGAGATTCTCACAGTGCGTTATGGGCACCGCCGTCGTTTCTGCCGCGTGAGGGGAAGGGAATTCTTTTTCTCGATGAGCTCAACTCCGCCGCTCCGGCGGTACAGGCATCGGCATATCAGCTGATTTTGGATCGTAAAGTGGGGGAATACACTCTTCCTGATGGGTGGGCGATCGTCGCGGCGGGTAACCGCGAGGGAGACCGCGGGGTCGTCTATCGTCTTCCCTCTCCGTTGGCGAATCGGTTTGTCCATATCGAGATGGAAGTCAATGCTTCCGATTGGCGCGATTGGGCACTTAGCAGAGGAATCGATGTCCGGGTTGTCGCCTACATCGGATTTAAAAACAGTGCGCTGTTCGGATTCGATCCGCTGAAAAATGAGCGGAGTTTTGCCACGCCGCGCAGCTGGGAAGCGGTGCATACGATTGTGAACAGTGCGTTGTCCAAAACGCTGTGGCTGGAAGCGATCGCTGGTGCGGTGGGCGAAGATGCCGCCGTTGATTTTTTAGGGTTTGTGCAGGTCATGGACAAACTTCCTGATGTGGATGCAATTTTACTCGGAGAGGAGAGTGAAGTGCCTACGGATCTTTCTACTCTCTACGCGCTCTCATCGGCTCTGGTAACGCGTATACTGACAGCTCCTTCCGATGAAGCAGTCTCACATGTTTTGCGCTATACTCTGAAACTCAAAAACGAGTTTGCGGTGATGATTGTTCAAGACCTGCAACGTCAAGGGGTCGTGATGGAACATCTTGATGCGTTCGGCGAATGGGTTGAGGCGTACGCCTATCTGTTATGATCGATTTTTCTCCCCTTAAAGCCAAACTTCTTCTCGAGTACCCCTTTTTCGGGACGATTGCATCAGGGATGGAGATGGTACTCAACGACAATATCGAAAGCTTCACAACACGGGAGAATACGATCGAGTACCGCGAAGCCTATATTGAGCCTCTTAGCAATGATGAGCGGTTGTTTGTCCTGTGCAATGGAGCATTGCATGAAGCGCTCTCCCATACACTTCGACGCGGAAACCGGAGCCCGTGGTTGTGGGCAATGGCATGCGATTATGCAATCAATACTCTCTTGATTGACAACGGTTTTACTCCCCCTCCGAAAATCACCTATGACAAACGTTTCGGTAACCTCAGTGCCGAAGAGATCTATGCGGAACTCTCACTCGAGTTTTTGGATCAGGAACAGAACGATCGAGATGCGGATGATCGCAGAGACGGAGAGAGTGCCGATGAAAAGCTCTCCCGTGCTCAGCGTGAACGCCGGACACACGATGCGATGGAAAAAGACGATCCTCTCTCTGAAGCATTTTCGCGGCAGTTCGGTTTACAGGCGAAAAGCCGGATCGATTGGAGAAGCGAATTGCGCGATTGTATCGGCGGGCATTACATCAGCGATTACACTCTCATCCCACCCTCAAAAAAACTTCTCTACGAGGGGATATATCTGCCAGGGTCATCGTCCCGTCATCTGGACCTCGCTATCGCGATTGACAGTTCGGGATCGGTGGATGAGGTACTGCTCTCACGTTTCATCGCCGAGGTGGAATCGATTATGGAGACATTCGGCTCGTACACTATCGACTTAATGGTGTGTGATGATAGGATACGAAGCCATACACGGTTTGAAAACGGTGAGGGTATCGAATATGTTTTGAATGGGGGAGGGGGAACCGATTTTAACCCGGTTTTCGAGATAATAGAGTCTTGGACGCAGCGTCCGAAAGTTCTTTTGTATTTTACCGATCTGGACGGAAAATTTCCCCCCTATGAACCGCTGTATGAGGTACTATGGATCGCACCGCAACGCGTAGATGTGCCGTTTGGCCGTGTGATCGAATTAAAGGATGAGAATGGTTGAAAACGCGCTAAAGATTTTAGAAACGTCCAATCTT